>JALOLW010000026.1 GCA_025455795.1 Spirosomataceae bacterium | reverse complement strand
CTAAACTCGTGCCACGATTTTGTAACCTTACCTGAAAGGTTAGCTTTGTGGATTGGTATAATACTCCACCAACTGCCGCGCGTGTTGTTGTTTTTCAAATTGAGCCATGATTTTTGCCCGATTGTGAGGCAGGTAAGGCCACTTCAATACCTCGTACAAACGCTGCGCGTAGGCAGTGATGTCTTCTTCAGCGACCAAAAATCCATTAACCCCATCTTCAATGAGTTCGGGAATCCCCGAGTGAATTGTCGAAAGTACAGGCATTTCCATCGCCATTGCTTCCATGAGAGCGTTGGGGATACCCTCCATGTCACCGACGGGCTTGGACGTGACGCTGTGATGCACAAACACGTGCGAGCGTTCCATCAATGCCTTCGCCTGTTGCCGATTGACCAAGCCAGGGAATTTGACCGAATCACTCACGCCCAACTCCTCGGCGAGTTGAATCATGGCCGAACGTAGCGGACCATCTCCTGCCAAAATCAACAAAGGCGGCAGGGGTGGCTCGGCAGCAGAAGGTTGATAAAAATCGCTTTTTTCGAGGCGTTGGAGCAACTGAGCAAAAGCCCGAATCGTAAACTCATGTCCTTTTTTGGGCGCAAAACTTGACACCTGCAAAAACGTAACAGGGTTGCGCGGGTAGTCATAGTTTTGACGTTTGAAAAAATCGGTGTCAGTGCCGTAGTACAAAATTCGCGCCTTTGTAATAACCACGTCCAGGCTCACCTCTACCTGTTTTTGCATAAAATTTGACACAAAAATCGGGTGAATGTTAGGCCGTTGGAGGATGGTTTTGAGGGTCTTGCGGTAGCGGTCAGAGCGGAGCTTGTGCGAGGCATCAAAACCGTGAAAACTAATAAAAACGGGAATGTCGGTACGCGAAAAATTGAGCAAAAACAGCCACGATTCCCATCCAAAATGCGTGTGAATCACGTCGGGCCGAAAGGCTTCTACTTCTTTTTGGAGGCGTTTTTTGAAACTTCTTTTTTTGAAACCTAACTCAATATCAAGGGTTTGGATTTTGTAACGAATCTTGGCGAGGCGCGGGTTGGTTTCAAATGGAATCTCCACAACGTCTTCAAACGGAAACAAATCGGCGTTTTTTTGCTCGCAAGTGACGACCCGAACCTGATGCTGTTGAGCAAGTTCGGTTACTTCGTTATAGATAAAAGTCAGCGTCGGATTGGCGAAGGTTTTGACAAAAACGAGGATTTTCATGAAGATTAGTAATGGAACACGGATGGAACGGATTTGACGGATAAAAAACGGATTTAATCCCAATCGGGGTTTAATATCCGTTCAAACCCATTCAATCCTTCAAATCAGTGTTCTATTTTATTGATTGTCGGTATTTTGAGCGGAATCACCATATGGCACATCGGGAAAGTACCGTGCAATTTCCAAAAAAAATGAATTTATGCCAACAAACGGGCATTGTTTCGTAATTTAGGGGCTTCAAAATCACCGTGCAAATGAAAAAAATCGCCTATCTATTTTGTTTCGCAACGCTTTCGTTGTTTGCCCAAGAATCGCCCACCGAAGCAGATTTTTACAAAATCGTCACACCGCCCGTGCCAGAGGGGATTCTGCTCGAAGTGGGTGGCTTGGCTACGCTCCCCGACGGGCGGCTCGCCGTAGCAACCCGCCGTGGTGACGTGTGGATGCTCGAAAACCCCAACGGCCCCAAGCCTTATTTTCGCAAGTTTGCGTCGGGGATGCACGAGGTGCTGGGCTTGGCCTATCAAAATGGTTCGCTTCTCTGCGCCCAACGCGGCGAGCTTACCAAACTCACCGACCGCGACCACGACGGTACCGCCGATAGCTACGAAACTATCTCGGCTTGGCCGCTTTCGGCGCACTATCACGAGTACAGTTACGGCCCCAAAATCGCCCCCGACGGCTCGTATTTTGTGAGCGGCAACGTGGCCTTTGGCGACGAAGAATGGTGGGCGGGCGAAAGCCGCGTGCCGCTGCGAGGGTGGATTTACAAAGTCAAACCCGACGGACAAATCGAACCCTGGGCCACGGGGGTGCGCTCGCCTTGCGGCTTGGGTATGCTCGATGGCGAGTTGTTTTACGACGACAATCAAGGCGATTGGATTGGTTCGGGCGGCATCTGGCACGCCAAAAAAGGCGCGTTCATGGGGCATCCTGCGGGGTTGAAGTGGGCCGAAAAATTACCCAATTCACCCCTCAAACTCACCCAAAGTCAAGTGTATGCCACCATAGACCCGCGCAAAACTCGCAGCGCAGATGGTCGCGCTATTAAGCCCGAAAACGTTGTGAATGAACAGTTTATGACCTTGGCCGATATGAAGAAAAAGCATCCCGAAACCCAACTGCCCGCCGTATGGCTTCCGCACGGAATTTTGGGGATTTCCAACGCCGAAATCGTTCCCGACCAAACCGACGGTAAGTTTGGGCCGTTCAGTGGGCAGCTTTTTGTGGGCGACCAAGGCCAAAGCAAAATCGTGCGCGTATTTTTAGAAAAAGTAAAAGGCGAATACCAAGGGGCGGCTTTTGATTTTCGGGCGGGTTTCCAATCGGGTGTGCTACGTATGGCTTGGGCCAACGACGGCGGCTCGCTTTACATCGGCGAAACCAACCGTGGCTGGGGCAGCGCGGGCGATGCCAATCAAGGCTTGCAACGACTGGTATGGACGGGCAAAACGCCCTTTGAAATGAAGGCAGTTCGGGCCATGCCCGATGGCTTTGAGGTAGAGTTCACCATGCCCGTTGACCAAAAATCAGCCCAAAATCTCGCCTCTTACGCGGTGCGTAGCTTTACGTACAAGTACCACCCTGTCTATGGCAGTCCCACGGTTAATGAAGCCAAATGCGCCGTAAAAGGTGTAAAAGTATCGGAAGACGGCCTCAAAGCCCGCGTGGTAGTGGATAATCTGCGCGAATCTTACGTGCATGAAATCAAACTCGAAGGGCTGCGTTCGGCGGGGCGATACTGGTCGTTGGTACATCCTACGGCTTACTATACGCTCAACAATATCCCCGAAGGAGAAAAACTCAAACTCACCGAAGTAAGCACCAAATCAACGCCCAAAACCGCGACCAAAACCGCCGAACCCAAAGCACCTGCCAAAGCAACCGCCGCTGTCAAAGCACCCACTTACGACGAAATCAAGCCGCTTTTGACCAAGCATACTTGTCTGGCTTGCCACGCCACCAACAAGCGTCAGGTAGGACCTGCTTACACCGAGGTAGCAAAGCGCAAGTATTCCAACGAAAAAATCGTGGACTTGATTTATAATCCGCAACCGCAAAATTGGCCTGATTACGCCACGCCCATGGCCCCTATGCCGCAAGTTCCCCGCGCCGACGCGCTCAAAATCGCCGCTTGGATTAACTCACTCGCCACAAAATCTGCCCCTAAACCCTAATTTGTTGATCGTTATTCGTTATCCATTTTTTCTACCAATAAATGATTGATAACGAGCATTTTACACCCAAAAAATGAAAATTTCTCTCATCGTAGCCACCGCGCAAAATGGTGTCATAGGCCGCGGCAATCAGTTGATTTGGCATTTACCCAACGACTTGAAACAATTCAAACGCCTTACCACAGGGCATCCTATCATCATGGGCCGCAAAACGTTTGAATCCATCGGTAAACCCCTGCCCAATCGCACGTCTATTGTGATTTCGCGTAACAATATCCAAACCGTAGGGACAGGGCATGCCCTGTCCCTACGGTACGTCAATTCATTGGAAAATGCCCTCGAAATTGCCCGCCAAACGGGTACTGATGAGGCGTTTGTGATAGGCGGGGCGGAGATTTATCGGTTGGCGTTGCCGTTGGCGCACAAGATTTACCTCACCGAAGTCAAGGCTGATTTTGACGGTGACGCTTTTTTCGCCATTCCCGACCCGCACCAATGGCGCGAAACCAGCCGCATCCCCCACCCTACCGACGAAAAACACGCCGTTGCCTTCGATTTTGTCGAATTGGAGCGAGTTTAGCACTATATTTGCGGTAAAACCTCTATTCATTCGTAGATTCACTCATAATTCAGTGCTTCACGAATAACCTATAACTAATAACTACTTATAGATGAAAGTTCTCAAATTTGGCGGCACTTCTTGCGGCACTGTCGAAAGCATCCAACAAGTCATTCAGATTCTCAAAACCAATATCGCCGAAGGCGAAAAAATCGCTGTGGTGTACTCAGCGATGGGCGGTGTGACCAACAAACTCATCGAAATAGGCCGTATGGCCGCCACGGGCAACACCGATTACCTCAATCTCTGCAAAGCCGTCGAAGAACGCCACTTTGCCGCCGTGCGCGGGCTGATTGATGTCAAAAATCAGTCGAGTGCCATTGCCAAAATCAAAGGCTTGGTCAATGAACTCGAAGACTTGCTGCGCGGTATTTTCTTGATACGAGAACTTTCGCCCCGTACCTTGGATTTGCTGATGAGTTTTGGCGAAAGACTCTCTACCACGCTCATCACCGAAGCCCTCAAAGCGCAGGCTGTACAGGCGGAGTTTTGCGACGCCCGCGCCCTCGTTCGCACCAACGACCACTTTGGCTACGCCGAGGTGGATTTTGACGTAACCAACGCCCAAATCCGCGCTCATTTTGCCCAAACCGACGCTTTACAGTGCATCACGGGCTTTATCGGGGCCACTACCGATGGCATCACTACTACCCTCGGACGCGGCGGGTCTGACTTCACAGGTTCGATTTTTGGCGCGGCCTTGGACGCAGACGTGATTGAAATTTGGACCGATGTGGACGGTATGATGACCGCCGACCCGCGCAAAGTTTCGACGGCCTTTACCATTCCGACCATCACTTATCCCGAAGCGATGGAACTCAGCCACTTCGGGGCCAAAGTGATTTATCCGCCGAGTTTGCAGCCCGCTTTCGTCAAAAATATCCCCATCAAAGTCCTCAATACGTTCAATGTCGCCTCTCAGGGAACGACCGTTCATACTACTTCCGACCAAACCCCCTACGCCATCACGGGCATCAGTTCGATAGACGACATCGCGCTCATGAACGTACAAGGCAGCGGTTTGATAGGCGTGGCGGGGGTTTCGGCGCGGCTTTTTTCGGCTTTGTCGCGGCACAAAATCAGCGTCATTCTGATTTCACAAGCCTCGTCCGAACATTCGATATGTTTTGCCATTGATCCCAAAAACGCCGACCGCGCCAAAGAGGTGTTGGAACAGACCTTTGCCCCCGAAATCAACGCGGGTGACATAGACCGCGACGGCATCCAAATCCAACGAAATCTTTCCATCATCGCCATCGTGGGCGAGGGCATGCGCCGCAGCACGGGCGTATCGGGTAAGTTGTTTACGGCATTGGGCAAAAACGGTATTAACGTGGTGGCCACCGCCCAAGGCTCGTCGGAGTTGAATATCTCGGTGGTGATTCAGAAAAACGACCTTTCCAAAGCCCTCAATGCCATCCACGGCGTGTTTTTCCAGTCGGAAGTGCGCTCGCTCAACTTGTTTTTGGTCGGTACAGGCCTGATTGGTGGGGCGTTTTTGAAGCAATTAGCCGCCCAAAGCGACTATTTACGCAAAGAAAAACTTATTAAGATCAACGTATGTGGCTTGGCACGTACCAAAAAAATGCTCCTCGACCCCGCAGGAATTGATTTGAACGATTGGCAAAACCGCCTCAAAGAAGAAGGCAAAACGACGAGCATTGAAGCCTATATCAAACGCATCAGCGAGTTCAACTTGCCCAACAGCGTGTTCATTGATTGCACCTCCGACAAAGACATCATCCAATACTACCAGCCCCTGCTCGACGCGAGTGTTTCGATAGTGACTCCCAACAAAGTGGCCAACTCAGGCAGCTACGCCGAGTACCGCCGCCTCCAACAAACCGCCGTGCGGAAAGGTGTGAAGTTTTTGTACGAAACCAACGTCGGCGCGGGCTTGCCTATCATTGGTACTATGCAAGGACTGATGGCAAGTGGCGATACGTTCTTGAAAATTGAAGCGATTTTGTCGGGAACGTTGTCGTTTATTTTCAACAATTTCAAACCAGGAACAAAATTTGCCGACATCGTGCGCGAGGCCAAAGCCAAAGGCTACACCGAACCCGACCCACGCGACGACCTCAGTGGCTTGGATGTAGCCCGCAAAATCCTGATTTTGGCGCGTGAGACGGGCGTACCACTCGAACCTTCCGACGTGGTGATTGACCCGATTTTGCCCAAAAACTGCTTGGAAGCACCGTCGGTAGAGGCATTTTTTGAAGAATTAGAAAACTCAGATGCTTATTTTGCCCAACTGATTGACACCGCCACGGCACAGGGCGGCGTATTGCGCTACATCGCCAGCCTCGAAAACGGCAAAGTTGTTCTCTCACTTCAAACCGTCACGGGCGAGCATCCGTTTTACGCACTCTCGGGGGCCGACAACATCGTGTCTTTTACGACCGAACGCTACAACACGCGCCCACTCGTCATCAAAGGCCCGGGCGCAGGGGCAGAGGTGACCGCCTCGGGCGTATTTGCCGACATGATGAGCATCAGTAGCTACTTGGCATAGACTTTGTTTGCAACCGAATTTATGCCATCATGCTCACGATTCGCCACGGAAATCTCAATGATTTGAGTGACCTGCAACGCCTTTTTGAAGGCACTGTCACGACCGTCTGCCGAGCCGACTACGACGAAGCACAAACGACTGTATGGGCATCAAGCGTTGAAAATACAGCCCGCTGGGAAAGTATTGTGAAAGAACAGTATCTGCTCGTGGCCGAGGATGATGGCCTCATTGTCGGGTTTTGTTCGTTGGCAGAGGGGCATTATGTGGATATGCTGTACGTTCATAAAAACCATCAAAGCAAAGGTATTGCTACTCAACTCTACCACGCTATCGAGGCGCACGCCCGTACACTTGAGATTCCCGTACTCACTTCCGATGTGAGTAAAACCGCCAAGGCTTTTTTTGAAAAAGTAGGTTTTGCGCTAATCACGCCACAAACGGTGGTCAGAAAAGGAGTCATGATAGACAACTACAAAATGGCGAAGCGTTTGGTCTAAGAGCAAACTTCGGCTATTTCATCACAAATTTCGTGGTTTTGCCCACAGTTTTTTTGACAAAATACAGGTTTAACGTTGGTTTGTACTGTTCTTCCAAACAACACAAACCGATGACACGCATCTTATCGCTTCTCCTTTTTTGGGCTACCGTGGCCCACGCCCAAATTGACTTGGACAAAGACAGCAGTGCTGTACCCGAAGTTCCTAACTTCAAACGACTTGATTATGGCAGCATTGGTACTCATCATAACCTCACCCACCTGCCCAATATGCAGCGGCAGATTGCCTTGATTGGAGACAATAGAAGAGTTCTTTTTAATCAGGGCATCACGGCACAATATGGTTTTTATTTCAATCGCTTCAAAGTAGGGTATTTTTTAGAAGGTCAAGTTTCATTCGCAGAGAGTTCCTCATCAAGTATTGTCTCGTCCTACTCTACTATCATGGGTGGTTTTACGGGGGGATATGTGGCAAGTCAAAACCGAAATCGCCGGTGGTTGGTCAATGTCGCAGTAGGCATGGTAGAATCAAACCTAAAAGCGAAGCAACGTTCACAGCCCAACGCTACTATTTCCATGAACACTGTACTCACCACGCCCATCACAGGTTTTCCCCCCACATTGAAGCACAACAATCTTTTTGTTGAGTTGAGTCTTGAAAATACCTACCGGCCCAAACGCGCCAATATGTTTGGGGCTTCTTATTTGTTGGGCGTGAGGCGTGGGTTGAACCAACGAGCGTGGAAAATGGAAAATTTTAACCTACAAAATGCGCCTACAGACCGCATTTTGCAATTATTTGCGGCGGTATGCGTCACGTTTTCCACCAGAGGCCGATTAAGATAAACAGACATGAGAACGTTACTATTTTTGCTATTCTTCGGCCTCGAACCACCCGTTGAATATGGTACCCTCACCATCTACCGCCGCCGTGACTATTTCGACGAAGGTTTTGTGGTCAAAATCAACAAAGTGCTGGTGTCTAAGTCATTTTCCAATAACGAGTTGATCGTCGTGGAAGTACCCGTAGGCAAAGCCATCATCGAAACTTCAGGCGGGTATATCACTGACAAACAGACTTATACGATTACGGTCAAAGCCAACGAAACGATTTATTTGAAGGGCGTAGTGGACTACGATTATTTTTCCAATACTTTGTACCTCAAACGTATCGCCCCCAACAAGGCACTGCCCGAACTCACAAAACTAAGCCAAAATGCCCAACTCGTCAAAAAAGTGGAATAAGCCACTTGCCAACTTTTCAAACGCTCTGGTTGGAATAACAATTGTGCTGTTTTTGAGCTACTTAGGCTACACACTTTACTACAGTTTGCGCCAGCAATACGGCAATACCGAGCAAGATTTGGGCAATTTGGGGCGTTTTTTGGTGGGCATTTTGGGCGTGATTAGTGCGGTATTCTTGGGGGCTTGGCTCAATTTTCGCGGGCCGTTTCGGTGGTGGTTTTTACGTCCTGAAAAGCAGACGTGGTACTACGTTTGGTTGTTGGGCTTGGTGTGGATTTTGTACGAACTTCTCCAAATCCGTACGAGCCATGACCCTGTTTTTGTGGATGAAAACTGGCTCGTAGCAATTGTCGTGGTGGGGTTGGTGGTAGGTTTTGGCTACGTAGCTGACACTTTCAGGATAAGACGTGAACGACTTCTGCTCCAACAACAGAAAACCAAAGCCGAACTCACTGCCCTGCAAACCCAACTCAATCCGCATTTTTTGTTCAATGCCCTCAATACGATTTACAACGAAGCCGACGCTGTCCAAAACGACCGTGTGACAGACTTGGTACAACAACTATCTGGTTTGCTGCGCTTTACGCTTCAAGAAGCGCAAAAAGAAAAGACAACTGTGGCCAGTGAAATCGCGTTTTTGGAAAAATACCTCGCCCTCCAACGCGCCCGCTTGCCTCAGCGCGAAGACCTGCGCGTAAACACCCACATCGAGTACGACGACCAACCCGCGCAGATTGCGCCACTGCTGTTGATTCCGTTTGTTGAAAACGCCTTTCAGTACGGCATCAGTGGACAGCAGGCGAGTTTTATAGACCTGCGATTGGTCGTAGAAAACGCTGTCTTGACGTTACACATTCAAAATAGCCTCGCGCCTCAGACAACTGCCAAGCGCGGCAATGGTACGGGCATCGCCAATGTGCAGCAGCGATTGAAGGGGATTTATCCCCACTTACACAAGCTCGAAATCAAGCAGCAGGCCGCTATTTTTGAAATCGTGTTGGAAATAAAATTGTAAAAAATATCGTAAATTTGTTCAAAACTCAATCTGAAAAGAACATGGAAACGACCCCAAAACCCCTCAGCCCCCAAGAACGACAAGCCAATGTGGACCGCTTCATCAAGCGTCTCCCATGACAGCTATAGCCCTTGACGACGAGCCTGCCGCGCTCGAAATTCTCCAACGCCACGCCCAAAAAATCCCCTTTTTAGAGCTCAAAGCAGCTTTTTACAGCGCGGCAGAAGCCCTGAACTACCTTGTCCAAAATCCCGTAGATATGGTATTTCTTGACATCCAAATGCCCGATATGCTTGGTACGGATTTTGCTCGTATGCTCCAACGCCACAAAACCCAAGTCGTTTTTGTCACCGCCCACGCCGATTATGCCGTAGAAGGCTTTGCGTTGCAAGCCCTTGACTATCTGCTCAAACCCGTGGATTTTGGGAGATTTTTGCAAACTTGCAACCGCGCGCTCGAACAGCAAGCCCGCCAAAAAGGCGAGGCGGCCAGTATTTTTGTGAAAGATGGTTACGATTGGGTGCGCGTCACGTTACCGCAAGTGCTTTACATTCAGTCGGATACCAATTACCTGACGATCCACGAACCGACTCGCAAAGTCACTACCCGCATGACCATTGCCGAAATGCTCGAACTGCTGCCGAGCGACAAGTTTGTACGGGTCCACAAATCGTATATCGTAGCCATAGATGCTATTCAAAAACTGGAGCGGCATCAGGTGACCGTGGGCAATATCGCCATTCCGTTGGCGGGAAGTTACAAAGAAGCGTTAGAAGCACGATTGCTTTGAGCGTATTAAGCAAACCGTTCAAACACAAACAGCAGCGACATGACTGCCGCTGCTGTTTATTAAGGACTTTTTCTCTTCGTTTACTTTTTCTTCACTTCTATTTCAAAATAAAGCGGTGAGTAGGCGGGGATTTTTGAACCACTTCCTTGTAGGCCATAGCCCAATGCAGACGGAAAAATCACAATGGCTTTTTCGCCAAAACGAAGTTTAGCGATGCCGTCGTTGAAACCCTTGACCACGCTGCCACGGGCGTTGCCGTTGGGATCCACCACGCCTACATCAAGCGTACCCGAGTCAAACTGCACATTGTCGCGCACCCTACGCCCTACGTAGGTGACTTTTACTTCATCATTGGCTTTGATTTGGGTAGAATCAGGGTAGGATTTGGTACGCAAAAAACGAAGCCCTGTGGTAGCATCACGCTCCATGTTGAGGATACCTCTGGTTTTGACATAATCATCCATTTGCTCTTCTTCGGTGCGTACGCGCAAAATCTCCAAATCATAACGAATCGGAATGTAGAGCGGCGCCAACAAAGACGCACTACTGGCAGTAGTGTTGCGAAGCGACCACGGCACAAAAAGCGACACTTTATCGCCTTCTCGAACACGTTCTTGGGGAGGCGACAACAGCTCTTCAAAAGACGGGACAGGGTTGAAGCGGTAGTTCATCACCCCTTGCAAGTCGCGGGAGTTGAAAGAGCGAATAAAAATATCGTTGATGCCTGCTTGGCTACTGTCCACTACCACTCCATCCAAACGACGGGCCACGTACCGAAACAGCACTTCGTCGCCTATTTGGGGTTTCTGAGCGTTGGGATTGGCATTTTGAATCCAGAAATACAACCCCGAGCGCAAGCTATCGGCGGGGATACGGTTGGCAGTAACAAACTGCCGTATATCCGCCCGATTTTCGCGCGTTTTACGGTCTTCAAACAACTCCTCTGTTTGCTCGCAAGCAAACATTGTCATCATTATCCCCGCTATCAAAATGGCACTTTTCTTCATGGGTAAAATACGAGCTATTGGTTAGTGGCTATTAGTTATTGGTTACGGATAACAAGTAACTAATAACCGCACGGGCGGCCCCGCAATAACAGACTGTTCAACTATTAACGCGGTGGCATTTGGGGTTGTTGTTGAGGGGTGGCTTTAATATCCACCAGTTCTACGTCAAATATCAACACCGAATTGGCGGGAATTGCCCCAGGAGACCCTTGCTCACCGTACGCCAACCCCGACGGAATAATAAACGTAGATTTGCCTCCTTTTCGCATACTCATAATGCCTTCTTCCCAACCTGGAATTACCATTTGTTGGCCGATAGGGAAATCAATGGGTTTTCCACCGCTCTGTGAGTTTTTGTAAGAGCTGTCAAACTCCTTGCCATCCAGCAACTTACCCACATAATGTACCGATACCATCTGTCCCGCTACGGGTTTGGCGCCCGTTCCTTCTTTGACTACCACATAGTTGAGGCCAGAAGCAGTTTCTACGGTTTTGAGGCCGTTTTTGGCCACGTAGGCGTCTATGATGTCGGCATCTTTTTTCACTTGTCCTTCGCGTGCCGAAGCCTGTGCTTTCTGGAACTCTTGTTCGTTTTGGACTTCCATCAGCCTCACCACAAACTGAATATCCGAACCTTTGACGATGCCCGCTGGCAGCGGTTGGCCCATTTTGGTGAAGAGAGAATCGGCATTGACAAAAAACGACGCGCTGTCGCCTTTGGCCAACATCGCCAATCCTTCTTCAAAACTTCCTTTGAAAGGAGGCGTTTGGAGCATGATTTGGAGCGGGCGGCCTTCTTTCTGGGTATCGCGCAGAGAGGAGTCTTTGCTGGTTTTAATGGCAAGGTGCATCGTCAAAATATCCCCAATTTTGGGTTTACGTCCACCTTCATTTTGGTCGTGAAACTGGTATTTAAGTCCTGAATCGGTCACACTTACGCGAAATTTGTCGCAACTGCCAAGGCCCAATACGGCCATAGAAACATACGCTAATCTTTTGATATTCATCGGTTTGTTGTTAGTTACAGGTTGTTTGAGTTGTTCGGAGATTATTTTTTGACTTCCAATAGTTCAGCTTGATAGTTGGGCAGTGCGGCCATTAACTTTTCAACGGTTTTTTCCAATGTGGTGTTGGTACGTCCTCCCGAAGCGTTTCGGTGGCCGCCGCCGTCGAAGTGGGCGTGGGCCAAATCGCGCACCGAGAAATCGCCTACCGACCGAAACGAGAGTTTGATTTCGTCACGTCGCTCAATTGCCAATACGGCCATGACGATGTTTTCGATGCTTAGTCCGTAATTGACGATGCCGTCGGTATCACCAATTTCAGAATTGAACCGCCGCAACTCTGCCTGTGACAGTGTCATGTAAACGGTGCGGTATTCGGGCAAAACTTTCATTTTTTCGGACAATACGTAGCCGAGCAATCGTGTCCGTCCGAGGGAGTTGTTGTCAAAAATAGAACGGTGTACTTTGTTGATATTCAAGCCTGTACGCATCAGTTCGGCGACGGCAAGATGGACAGCTTCGGTGGTGTTATTGTGGGCAAAAGAGCCAGTGTCGGTCATAATACCCGCGTAGAGGCATTCGGCCATCGGCTGGTCTATTAAGTGCGCATCGCCGAGGGCTTTGATAATATCCACCACATACTGCGCCGTAGCGGCTTTGGAGGTATCAGAAAAAACAAAATCGGCAAAATCTTCGGGCTCTAAGTGGTGGTCTATCAGCACTTTTTGGGCGGGTGATGCTTGAGTAAGCGCACCGAGTTCTTTGATGCGATGTAGGGCGTTGAAATCCAAACAGCACACCACGTCGGCTTCGGCCAACAAGGCTTTCGATTGGGCTTTGGTGTCGTTGGTTTCGTCAAACGTAATCACCTCGGCATAATCGGGCATCCAACGGAGATTGCTGGGACATTCGTTGGGGATAATGACCACCGCTTGGTGTCCTTTTTTTTGAAGGTACATTTTCCATCCCAACGACGAGCCGATGGCGTCGGCATCGGGATTTTGGTGCGTCAGCAGCACAAACCGCTTTGAATCAGAATGGATGAGTTCGTTAAATTCTTCCCACTTTTGCATTGGTCGTATTCAAAAATTAGTACCGAGTATTAAGTGGCAAAATACTCAATACTGTTTATCGGACTGCAAAGTTAGGGATTTTCGGCGAATTGTTTCCCAATGCCGCCAAGAGTTACTAATTTTGCGGCGTTTTTTAGCAAATCAAACCAATCATAAATGACCACCAATCGCACATTCACCATGATTAAGCCTGACGCCGTGGCGGCAGGTCACACGGGTGCTATTTTGAAAATGATCGAAGAGGCGGGTTTCCGCATCGTTGCCATGAAAAAGACGCTCCTCACACCCGAGCGCGCAGGACAGTTTTATGCCGTTCACGCCGAGCGTCCGTTTTACAAAGACCTCTGTGCGTACATGTCTTCGGGGGCGATTATTGCCGCTATTTTAGAAAAAGACAACGCCGTTGCCGATTTTCGTAAACTTATCGGTGCCACCGACCCTGCCAAAGCCGAAGAGGGGACGATTCGTAAACTGTACGCCAAATCCATCGAAGCCAATGCCGTACACGGCTCGGATTCTGACGAAAACGCCGCCATTGAAGGCAGTTTTTATTTCTCGCACACGGAGCAATTTTAAGTTATTTGAGATTTGACAACTTTTTGCGGTGCAACGATTCGCATGGGCGACCCCGCGCAAAGTTGTCGAATCTTATCTTCGCGTTTCAAAAGCCTGAATTTCGGCGTAATCTGCGTAGGGATATTGCTGCGTAGAAGGGCGTTTAAGTTTGACTAAAATATAATTCTTCGTTTTCGTAATCTCTTCTATTTCAGCACGATTGAGATATTTTTCAATCAGCCCTTCGTGATTAATCAAAATATAGTCATACTCAAAGTCAGGACGTGCGTTGGGGGCATCGAGGCACTTTTGATGGTACAAAATATACTGCATCGGCACGGGACGACGGAGGTGGTTTTTGAACACCAGCCACTCCCGATAAAAGCCCAGCACGTTGGCTTGCAAGACCGCTATTCCACGAGTATCAGGCGACAGTTTTGAGGCCAGCAGTTGGAGGTCGTCATAAAGTCCCGTATCGTGTAGTTCGGTGAAATAATTTTGCAGTCGTGACTGCCCCAACACCGATTTTTCGTCACTTTTGTAATAACCTGCCGCCGCCAACTGCCCAATCAACCGCAACCGCTCGGTATAGCTGAGGGTTTGGGTCAGCGGAAAACAGGGGTCAGCGTGGCTAAAATCATAGACCGTACCAAACTGTTTTTGATACTGTACTTCTTCAGCTTTGGCACTGATACAGAGATATTTAGGAACGTACCCCAGTACATATTTGCTCACTTGCCGCAGCGGAAGGAGGGTTTTGTTGTAGTTGGTAAAAATATACGGAAGTCCTGCCACCAAAAAGACAAGCATGAGCGTATTGAGCCATTTTTGGGGTATTTTTTTCAAAACAAAAGCCGTCCACAAAAAGCCCATGCTGAAAAAAGGCATTTGGGTGCGGGAATTGTAAAATTGGAACTTTATCAGCGCGCAGTAAATCACAAATCCCACCACCGCACAAAGCGACAAAATAAGCATTTCTGAGTACTGGTCTCGCCTTTTCAAACGCCAAAACCCCTTGACCCATAGCATGATTAACGCGCTCATTATCAACACGAAATGCCACGGATTGCCCGACATGTCTTCTTGAATGATGAAGCGCGTGTAATATTTGTCAAAAATAAGTTGGGGGTCGTCCAAAGGCACTTTGAGCCATTCGTGCAGACTCCCCACGGCGCGGTCTATGGCTTGATTGTAGGCTTGGTTGGGTAGCCCCAAGTGCAACGCTATGTTTTTGACCACTCCCGATACCACCGTTGCAGGACTGACGCGCTCCGTGGCTACTTCTTCCGTAAACAGCGGACTCCCCGCCGCCGCGCCCAGCACATTGTCAAACAAATCGTAGTTACGTTTGAAAAAAGGGCCAAAAACCAACACCAACGTAAGGCTGGTTACAACTAAAATCTGCACACTTTGACTAAACGGTCGCGTACGGAGGCATACCACGCCTATCCACACGCACACAGGCAGCCCAAACAACAGCACGGTGTATTTGGCCAGTCCACCCAATGCCAGCGCAACCGCCATCCAAAGCATGGCTTGGACGTAGGGCGTTGATTTCTGCATGAGTTGCAACCCAAAATACAAAAACGCCAAAAACAGGAAGTTGGCCAAATAGTCGTTTTGGGTGGTGGTACTTTCCAAAATTCCGATGGGCAGTGTAAGCTGCAATACACCCACCAACACTTGCAGGCGCGTATTCAGGCCGAGTTGTTGGGCAAGCAAGCTAACCACCGCCACCGACCCCAGCATAGCCACGTACTGAACGAGATTCACAACGTAGTCTTCCCAGCCACTCAACGCCATGACGTGCAGCAGGATGTATTCCGAAAAAACATTGTGGTACAACTGCTGAATATAAACCGTAGGATAATGCTCAACGTTCTGATTTTGAAGCCAAAACACCACCCGCGCCAAGTGATAATTGACCGAGTCGGTGTTGTTGGGTGGGGCATAAATCGCCAAAAAAAGCAAAGGAAGCAAATAAACAATAACCACGCCCCAAAGGTAAGCCCTCACGCGGGTATTGGTGCTGTCGCTTGCATTCTGCGGCGGGGCTGCCCTTGCGGTGACGGCTATTAGCTGGCTTCCAGTCTGCCAACAGCCCCAAGCCACTGCAAGCACCACCAATCCCCAAAAAGCAGCAATTGCACTGGTATTCAACAAATTGAAGAAAGACAAAAGCTCCGTGGAGAGGTATGTAAGCATCCCTCCCGCGAGTAAAGTTTTGACGAGCGCGAGGCGGAGGTTGGTAAAAATGTCGAGTGGTTTGCCTATTTGAACAAAATAAGCAAACAACAAAATACCCGAAAGAAGCAATAGTAAAACGAGCATCAGTGCATAATGGTAAACAACGAACTCCCAAAAGGCGCGCGTGGGAGCAGCTTTTGCTCCCATTGGACAAGTGTAAACAGCGTTTCATTGACCCACGATGGCGGCAAGGCCACATCCGACACGATGGTTTCGGGTTTTTCCCAACCGAGGCGGAGTTTGAGCGATTGCCACTGTCTCACGGCCAAAATCAAAGGCGACAATGCCAACGACCAATACGTGAATTTTGAGATTTGGAAGCCCGTTTGATGGGCAAAAGTACGTAAATCGGCCACTACGAAACGTCTTTTGCTTCCGATGGCGATGTCGTGCGTGCCGTAAAAAGCCTTGAAGGCGTTGTTGTTGGAGATAAAAATACCGTTGGGTTTGAGCCAATTTTTGAAGCAACGCATGACGCGCAAGATTTCGTCGTCGGTTAGGTAGCAAAACAC
>JALOLW010000349.1 GCA_025455795.1 Spirosomataceae bacterium | reverse complement strand
GGGTATTTTTCCAATCGCCCATGTTGTAGTACATCAACATTCCCCGTGCCACGGGCGGCACGCCTGTTGTGCGGTAAAATTTGATTTGGTGCAAGCGGATAGTGGCCGAAAGCTGGCTGTTTTTGGGCAGTCTTTCTTTGATTTTGGTCAATAGCAAGAAATATTTGGCGCGGGTAGCGAGCGTCCAATCGCAGTCGAGTTGAACCTCATTTCCAACCCTTCCCCAAAACGGAGAAGGGTTGGCGATGAGGCTTTTTGCAATTTTCTGTGCTAGTTCTTCCACGCCTCCCTGCGATAGTTTTTCCAAAGTCCGATTGGTCATAAACACCGTCGGAACAAAGGGAACAGGAGGAGCTTCTTCAAACCTAATGGCGGCTTTCGGTACGGCTTGGCGGGTGGCATCATCCCAATCTACATCAAAGACTTTAATATACAACTTGTTGATTTTCTGTGTTTTGAGGATTTGTTTTTCGTAGTCAGAAAGTCTGAAAACCGATTTCCAGTAATAAAATGCCCGCGTCATTTGTTGGGGTGGAGTGGGAGAGGAGGGCATCAAATACCGACGGTACCAAGCATCGGCGCGGCCCAAATACTGCGCCACTACGTCAAATTCTCCCCAATGATAACGCGATAAATAATGAATCGAATAGGGCGTAAAATCACCGATGTTTTTATCTACTACTGCGGTGTAAGGCTGTGGCGTGAGCCAACGCAGGTGGTGTTTGAGGGGAAGGAGGAAAATCAGTAAGCAGAAAACAGTAGGCAGTAAGCGGTAGGCGGTAAACTGAAATACGCCCCAACACAGCATGAGCGTAGCGGGGAGACAAGCACGACGGGCGAGGTCGTTGTAGTGACCATAACGATACAACGAAAGGAGCAACAAAACGCCCAACGCGCACCAAATCAAACGCGCGTCTTTGCCTAAAATTGGGTGTTTTCTTTCCAAAAACCACAGCAAGCCCGCCCATAAACCTATTTCTACCAACAAAAACGTCGCCAAAAGTGCGTATTCGTGGGGTGTTTTGAGAAATGTCCACCACCAGCCGCGCAGGTCGTGCAGTGGTACATGACCCGCGTAAAAAATGAGCGCAGGAAGCGCGATAACCGCAACGCTGAACAAGGTAAAGTATCGAACTCGTGGCACGACTGAGGTATATCGCATCGTTTCATAAAATACAAACGGCACCAACCCCACCGCCACCAACGGCGACCAATAAACACAAAATGCTAAAAGCAAAAGGCTGTTCAGCCCCTTCTCCAAGTGAATGAGGCGAGGGATGAGACACACCATCACCAACCACGCCGCCAGCGAATGTTGCGGTGCTGCCGTAAACGACTCAACGTGACTCGGAAACATCAGACCGCCAGGTGTTTGGATGAGTTCGATGGTATGGTCATTCGTCCAAAGGTCGGTCAGGGTGTGGGTGATGGTGTGTGGTGATTTGAGGGCTTCATAAATCAACAAAACAGCTTCGGGGCTGTTGAAAAACATAAAAAACAGCACAAACTTCCATCCGCCCAGCCGTTGCAATTGATAAAATAACAACGATAATCCCAGCCACGTCCAACCAAAAATATAAAACTTTACCGCTGCCACACCGCCGACGACCTTGGCCAAAGCCGCCGCAGGCAAGTAATACGCAAGATAATAGCACAAATAAGTACCGTCGGCGTAGTGGATAGGCCACTCAAAACGGACCAAATTGTTGAGAATGAGGTTGTGTTTGAAATAATCAAAATGCTGCGGACGAAATCCGCCCACGCCTCCCCAATACGTCCATACAAAAGCGGCTGCAAGACAGAACAATAATGAATTTCTCGAATGTTTTGGGACGTAAGTATTTGTGTCATCGCGTGGCGAACCGTTCCGACGCGGAAGGAATCTAAATTTACTTCCCAAATACAAAAGAAGCAACGTTCCCCCCAACGCCACCCACCACGGAAACCAGCCCCACCAAAAAATCACAACGGGCAAAGCAAGATAACCAATGATAAGATGCCGCGAATGGAGTGTCATAGCCCAAAGGCGATTTGGTGAAGCAACCCGACGTCTATGGTGTGTTTGCCCTCAAAAGTCAAAATACGGGCGTGGGGAATCGTAGCCGTAATATCAGCCTCGTACTTTTGAAGGTCTATTTCTACCAAAAACTCATCCTGTGTGCCATACGCAATGGTGATGGGCGTGTTGGCTGCTGTTTCGGCACTGATGACATCGCCGATGCCTTTGCCAAAATACCCCGCCCAAAGCACCAGGTGGTCGCAGCGCACGTGGCCGCCTTCTACCCAGCGGGCTACTGTAGCGCAGCCTTGCGAAAAGCCCAAAAAATTGATTTGGACGTTTGATAAATCATGCCCCGCGAGTACCGTATCGTAGAGTTGATGGAGGTAGCTGAGGTAATCGTTGATTTCGTTGTCGCGGTCGTCGCGGGTCATCCACGAGGCCCCTACGCGCTCGTAACCTCCGTTAAGATAAAACCGCGACAAGGCTTCGGGTGCCACGACAAATACGTCTCCGTTGTCCAATCCTGCAAATTTTTTGATAAAATACTGGGCCAATTGTCCGTAGCCGTGGATGGCAAACCAAATCTGTCGGGTGTTTTTGTGGAGTGTACCGAGGGTGTAGTAGCGCGCTGTGCGACTGACGGTAAGATGATGTTGTTGCATTTGTGAAGTGTACTTTCGTTATTTGTTGCTCAAAAACCTAATTCTATGAAATCAAACGCCGTTTTTTACATTTTGTTGGTCGTGCTGGGCGCGGTAGATGCGTGGCTATTGGCCCATCCCAATTTGCTTGGCAAGTTGGGTATTTTATTTTACAACTACGACATGATTAAGACAATTCCCCGCGCATTTATGACCGTTGGCGCAACGATTGCCGTTTGTTTACTGCTCGGTTGGGGTATTCAAAAACTCCAAAAACCGATTTCTACCATCGTACTCGGATTGCTCACAGTGGGCGCGATTGGGTTGATTATCAATACGTACATGAAGTTTTCGGCAGGTACTTACGCCTACACAGGTACGGGTTTCAAAACGGGTGCGGTGCTATTGCCTGTCATCATCGCGTTGATATTCGGGGAAAGTTTGGGGAAAGTATTGAAGAAATAAAATCGTATCATAAATGCTCATTCGCCCCGCTACCCTTCAAGATGCTGTCGCTTTGCGTGACCTCGCAGAACGTACATTTAGAGATACTTACGCAGCGTTCAACACCCCCGAAAACATGGAACTGCACGTATGCCAAAAGTTTGGATTGGACCAAATTCAGGCAGAACTGTCAGACGGGCAGTTGAGTCATTGGGTGGTAGAAGAAGAAAAACGACTGATTGGATTTGCCAAATTAGTCAAAGACCACCACGCGATGGGTTTGGAAAGCCACAAAGCGATTGAAGTAGAGCGATTTTACATTGATAGAGAATTTCACGGGCGAGGCTTGGGCGCGTATTTGATGGATGCGTGCGTGGAATATGCGCAACAGCAGAGTTTTACGGCGATATGGCTTGGGGTGTGGGAACACAACCCCAATGCCATCGCATTTTATGAAAAACAAGGTTTTGTGCGTTTTGGCGCGCATACCTTTGTCCTCGGCGAAGATGTACAGACTGATTTTTTGGTCTGGAAAAGGCTTTGAAAAACCCCTTATATTAGCAAGTATAAGCCAGCATGGCTTTACGAATGGCTGCCTCTAAGTTGTTGGCCAGCGTTTCGAGTTCGGTTTGGGTCCAGGTGACCCGCACCCCAAACGAAATCAAACGACCAATCACTTCTTGCGATTTGGGCAAATACAAATTGGCGTAGTCTTGCGGTGCGCCAAATTTTTCAATAGGCAGTGACGAGGCCGTCCGCATTTCTTTCACGTGGTCCCACTGATTGATGAAGTGGTACATATTCGTAAACCAATAGTTGAAGCCACCCACACCCGCCGCGTTGAGTTCGGCTACGACGGCTTGAGCTGGTTCGGTATCGGGGAGCAGCAAGTTCAGAAACGTCGCCGAGTCGCCGTCGGGGTCGGGAATACGCGCAAACGACACCCCAGGTACATTGGCGAGGCGATTCATCAGCCAGCGTTTGTGTTCGTTGTTTTTTTCGACCAAATACGGCACACGGCGCGTTTGGGCCAACCCCACGGCGGCGTGGAGTTCGGAGATGCGGTAATTGAACCCGATGATAGGGTGCTGCTCCATGCCACGGTTGTTGCCGATGTGGTCATGGCCGTGGTCGGCATAGCTATCGGCGTATTTGTAGGCTTGCTCGTCGTTGGTGACCATCACGCCCCCTTCGCCTGCGGTGGCGATTTTGAAAAAGTCGTAAGAATACGCGCCTGTTCTGCCCCAAAGCCCCGTAAAAGTGCCTTTATAGCTCGCACCCATTGCTTGACCTGCATCTTCTACGAGGACGAGGTTGTGCTCTTTGATGACTTCCATAATGGCCTCCATGTCAGCCATTTGTCCGCACATATGGACGAGGCATACGCCTTTGGTACGCGGCGTGATGGCCTTGCGGATGCCTTCGGCAGAGAGGCATAGGGTTTCGTCTATTTCGGCAAAAACGGGCAGCGCGCCAATCATCAACGCCGCCTCAATGGTGGCAATGTAAGTGAAAGGCGGCACAATCACTTCGTCGCCTGCGCCGATACCCGCGGCCACCATCGCGCAC
>JALOLW010000348.1 GCA_025455795.1 Spirosomataceae bacterium | reverse complement strand
TTGAAAGTGTTGGCAAACAAACGCTACAAAAACTGGTATTTTTTACAGCGACGTCTGAACCTAATTTATTTCAGTTGAGTCTTGCTGATAAATTACCCGACGGTTCTCTTGATTTTTTAAATGTGTCGAACAACGGCGATTTTGAAAAAGTAATGGCTACTATTGCTCAGATCATGCTGTCGTTTTTTGAGCAAAACCCTAATGCTATCGTTGCTTTTACAGGTAGTACACCCCAACGAACTCGCCTGTATAGAATCATTTTGGTAAAGGAACTCAAACGAATCAGCGACCGTTTTACGATTAAAGGTTTGACTGATAGAGGAATTGAAAACTTTGTACCCAATCAAGATTATCTTGGTTTTATTATTTTCAATAAAAACGCATACTAAAATGACTACCGTTACTCCTCCAAAAACAAATTCAAAAAAGACAACTAAAGGGAAATTCAAAAATGAAGCGGAGTTTTTAGCCGCCGAAAAAGAGCGTTTCGATAAAGTTTTTGGCTCGGTAGATTGGACAACTATTAAATAACGCCCCGCTACTTCCCCTGCAACGCTTGTACTTCTTTTTGCAGGCGGCGCGTGAGCGACATTCCCACTTCGTCTATTTCGGCGGCCATGATTTCATCGTTGGTGGCATTGCGGAGGGTATCGGCGATACAGCCCAGCATTTCGATGCAAAAACGCTTCATATCAGGCACTTCCATGTCTTTGGTCCATAGTGGTACGAAGAGCGTACCACGGTGAAAATGGTCCCAAACCCCCACCATGATGGCTTTGGATTCTTCCAGGCCCTCGTTAGGATTGTCAGTAGCCTCCCAATAAATCTTTTCGGGAATTTTTTCGTCGTCTTGCTCGATTGTGAAGTGGATTTCTTTTTGTGTCATAAAAATATACAAACCCTACAAGGCTGTAAGGTTTTATTTTGGTGGAAATATGGCACAAAGATAAACGATTACGGCCAAACTACCTCAATCACTTCGCCTTTGAGGTCTATGGTGGTGTGGGTTTCGTTGGGTTGGCGTTTGAGGGTGAGTTGGCCGTCGCGCACGCGCACGAGTTCTTGCGTGAGGACGTGCGTGAGGCTCTTTTTGTGAAAAACCGACACCATATCAGCGTCTGATTTGCGATAACCCAACGGCAGTAGTTCGATTTTGTGGGTGTAGCTGTCGCCTTCGGCTTGCACAGTTTTGGCAGAAGCTACCGACGCAGCAGGGTTTTGGAGCAATGCCAACGCCCGCGAAGCCAACGGTACCCCATAGCCCACGAAATTGTTGCCGTGCGGGTACAGGTGCGCTGATTTTTCAATAATGCTCAAAATTTCTTTGCTCGACAACTGCGGCGCGGCTTGCATCAAACAGGCCGCAAAACCCGTGACAACAGGTGCCGACAACGACGTACCGTAGAGCGAAAAACACGATACGTTGGGTTTGAGATAGGGCAAAAACTCTGGACCGATGCTGCTGTACCCGATTCGGTTCCAAAAACGTTGATTGGTCGCGCCCACGGCCAGTACGCCTTGCGCGTCGGCAGGAGTGGAGATGATGCGCCAGAAGGGGTCGTCGCCTTCGTTGCCTGCCGACACCACGAGTAGCATCCCTTTTTTGTCGGTAGCAATTTGTGCCGCCCGACTGATAACGCTCGTTTTGCCGTCCATCTGCGAAGGTTCGTAGTTTTCGGCGGGGTCGCTGAATCCTCGGGCGTAGCCCAACGACGTATTGATAAGACGCACACCGAGGCTGTCCATCCATTCCATCGCCGCCACCCAGTTGTCTTCTTCGCCGCGCCATTCGCGGGTGCCGTGGTCGGTGCGGGCAATATAAAACTGCGCGTCGTAAGCCAGTCCACTTTGCGAATGACTCATGCCCGCAATGGCACTCATCACTTCGGTGCCGTGAAAATCAGAGAATGATTCGGGCGTGGTATAAAACTTGTCCGACTGCGTGAGGGCAGGATTGACATAATCGCGGCGGTCGAGGATGGCTTTGCGCTCAAAAAGATGTTTGAGTTGCTGATTGGTGGGTGCTTCCAAAAAACCCGCGTCAATCACGCCGATGTTGATGCCTTTGCCCGTAAAACCCGCTTTCTGAAACGCATCGGCTTGCACTTGTGTCAGCACGGGCGCGAGCGTGGTGCGGCGTTGGGGTTCGGTTTTGGCAATGTAAAAACCACCGTCAATCGCTTGTACAGATTTTACAAATGGCAACTGCCTCACTTCTTGCACTTGGGCGGGCGTGAGGCGAGCAGACACGGCATTGAGCCAACGCGAACTGTTCAGTATTGGGTAGTCAGTATTGAGTGTTGAGTAATATTCATTTTTAACAGGCAGGTCGGTTTCGTCAAAAACGGGAAGCCCCTGTAAATGACGGTTTTGGAGTGTTTGAGCCGATACCGAAGGAGCGTCGTGGGGATTTTTATCTTTGAAAAATATCCAATATTTCGTCTGGGCTTGGGTCAGACTCACGAGCAGGCAGCAACAGCCCATCAACACTTTTCCAAAAAAATTCATCGGGGTACGGTCAAGAAAACGTGATTATTTGTTAGAATTGCAAAATAACGTAAAAAAGTAACACTTTATTCACAATCTCTTCAAAAATGCGCTACGCTCCCATCTCCAACGAACTGTTTGTAGGCAACCGCCAACGACTCTATAAACTCCTCAAACCCAAAAGCATGGTGGTACTCAACGCCAACGACGTGCTGCCCACCAACGCCGATGGTACGATGGTGTTCAAACAAAACACGGACTTGTTTTACTTGACGGGCGTTGACCAAGAAGAAACGATTTTGGTGCTTTTTCCCGACCACCCCGACGAGAAGTTGAGAGAAGTGCTTTTTGTGCGCGAAACCAGCGAACACATCGCCGTTTGGGAAGGTGAAAAACTCAACAAAGAACAAGCCCGCACCGTTACGGGGATTCAGCGGATTTACTGGACGCATCAGTTTGAGGCGATTTTTCGTCAGATGGTTTTTGAGGCCGAACACGTTTATCTCAATGCCAACGAACACACCCGCAACGACTCCCAAACCCAAACCCGTGAAGCGCGGTTTGTGACGCATTTCAAAGAAAAATACCCGCTCCACCACCTCGAAAGACTCGCGCCACTGATGCACTACCTGCGCTCGTACAAGCAGCCGCAAGAGGTGCAGTTGCTCCAAGAAGCCATTGACATCACCCGTGAGGGCTTTTTGCGGGCTTTGAAATTTGTCAAGCCCGGCGTGACGGAGTATGAAATTGAGGCGGAGTTTGTGCATGAGTTTATTCGTCGGCGGTCCAAAGGTTTTGCTTACGTACCCATCATCGCATCGGGTAAGAATGCCTGCGTGCTGCACTACATCGAAAACAACCAAGTATGCCAAGACGGCGACGTACTGCTCATGGATGTAGCCGCCGAATACGCCAACTATAACGCCGACCTCACGCGCTCGATTCCTGTCAGTGGGCGCTTCTCCAAACGCCAACGAGAAGTCTATGATGCCGTGCTGCGCGTGATGAAAGCCGCCCGCGATATGCTCGTGCCGGGCAATATTTGGGATGAATACCACGTGGAAGTGGGCAAAATCATGGAGTCGGAATTGCTCGGCCTGGGGCTGATTACCCGCGACGACATCGCCAAGCAAGACCCCGATTGGCCTGCTTACAAAAAATACTTCATGCACGGCACGTCGCACTTTTTGGGGCTTGATGTTCACGACGTGGGCAACAAATACCGCCGTTTTGCGCCGGGCATGATATTTACTTGTGAACCAGGGATTTATATTCGTGAAGAAGGGTTGGGGATTCGTTTGGAAAACAACATCCTCATCACCGAAAACGGCAACATAGACCTCATGGCGCATATCCCCATTGAGGCCGAAGAAATTGAAGAGTTGATGAATGGACATTAACAAAAATGAATCTTTTTTTGACCGAAGACATCTTAAAACTACTCATTGCGGCGGGCTTGGGCGCGCTGATTGGCATAGAGCGTGAGTACCACAGCAAGTCGGCTGGGTTGCGGACGATGATACTGATTGCGGTTGGTGCTACGCTGTTTACGGTTATTTCGGCCAAGCTCGGCAACGACGCGGGCCGCATCGCCGCCAATATTGTGACGGGCATTGGTTTCATCGGTGGGGGTATTATCTTCCGCGAGAACAACCGTGTGGTAGGCATCACGACTGCCGCTACGGCTTGGGCCACAGCCGCTTTGGGGATGTGCGTCGGAATTGGTTTCTATGAAGTAGCCACGGTGTCATCGGCGATTGTGCTGTTTGTGTTGTACGCGCTCGTGCCAGTCCAAAGTCTCATCAAACGTCATAATCAGTTGAGAAATTACCGAATTGTGTGTAAATTTCAACAAAAAACACTCAAACACTACGAGGCGTTGTTTCGAGAAATGGGCTTGGATGCCAAGCGCGGTACGCAAAGTCGGGTAGGGGATACCATCTCAGGTACGTGGATTATTCAGGGCAGTGAGCGTCACCACGAAAAACTCACCAAATACCTGCTCAATGACCCCGATGTGATAGAATTTGATTTTTAACAATTTAGCCATTTTCTAAATACTCACGTTATATGTCATCCGAAAAAAGGGTTGCGTTGGTAGCAGGAGCTACGGGCTTGATAGGCCAAAAAGTGGTCAATTTGCTACTTCAATCCGACAAATACAGCCAAGTAAAAGTGTTGG
>JALOLW010000347.1 GCA_025455795.1 Spirosomataceae bacterium | reverse complement strand
ACCCAGATTTATCGCGACCAGCCGCAATCGTCGGAGGGTATCTGGAACCGCCTCGAATACCGTCCGTTGGAAGGTTTTGTGTTTGCCTTGACGCCTTTCAATTTTACGGCTATTGCGGGCAACCTGCCCACTTCGGCGGCATTGATGGGCAACGTGTGCGTTTGGAAACCCGCCCTCTCGCAAGTCTATGCGGCCAATGTGCTGATGAAAGTGTTTTTAGAAGCGGGACTTCCAGCGGGGGTTATCAACCTGATTTATGTAGATGGCCCCGTAGCAGGCGATGTCATATTTAGTCACCCTGATTTTGCGGGTATTCACTTCACAGGCAGCACCAAAGTGTTTCAACACATCTGGAAAACCATCGGCGAAAACCTGCCTCGCTACAAATCGTTTCCACGCATCGTGGGCGAAACGGGCGGAAAAGATTTTGTGATGGCTCACCATTCTGCCAACGCCAAAGCTCTGGCGGTGGCGCTGGTACGGGGGGCGTTTGAGTACCAAGGGCAAAAATGTTCGGCAGCGTCGCGGGCGTACATTCCTGCCAATCTGTGGGAAGAGGTCAAAGGCTACATATTGGCCGACTTGGCCACGATGAAGATGGGCGGAACGGAAGATTTTTCCAATTTTATCAACGCCGTCATTGACGAAAAATCGTTTGACAAAATCGCTACTTACATTGCCAACGCCAAAAATGACCCCCGCGTGACGGTCATCGCAGGCGGCGAGTGCGACAAATCGAAAGGGTATTTTGTTCAACCTACCGTACTTCTGACCACCGACCCGATGTACACCACCATGTGCGAAGAAATCTTTGGTCCCGTTTTGACAATATATGTCTATCCATCAGACGAATACGAGCAAACACTCGCGCTCGTGGACAGTACCTCGCCGTATGCGCTTACAGGCTCGATTTTTGCCCAAGACCGCTACGCGATTGAACTGGCAAGCAAAAAATTGGTCAATGCAGCGGGCAATTTTTACATCAACGACAAGCCCACGGGCGCAGTAGTAGGCCAACAACCTTTTGGAGGTGCGCGCGCTTCGGGCACCAACGACAAGGCGGGGTCGGCACTCAATTTGCTGCGGTGGGTATCGCCACGTACTATCAAAGAGACCTTCGTTCCACCCGTGGATTACCGTTATCCATTTTTGGCAGAATAAAGCGGCTACAACACCGCTTCTTCCAACTCGAATGAGGGCAACTTGATTGGAGCGAGGAGTTGCTCTTCGAGCATTTCGGCCCATTCTTGGAGATAAAGCACCACGTCATCGCGGAAATTGTGACGTAGATAACGCTTCTCGGCAGGGAGGCGGTGGAGTACGCGCACGTCGGAGAGCCGCTCAAGGTGCTTCAAATCATCGGGGTCTAAGCCCGCCTGCATCATTTCACTGATGAGCAAGTCCATCGGCAGTCCACTCGTGGGGCAGTAGTCGTTGAGTTGTTCATTCCAGTCGCCGCGCCCATTGGCGAGGGCGTGTGCGTGGATTTCGGCTTTGGTGAGTTTGGAGATTTCTTGGGCCAAATTCCCGCAATTACAGCTTCCCATATGCCCCCATTGGTAAGGAGCTCCAGTGGCTATTTTGCGAGCAGTGCGGCGCAGCGCAGCGATAAGGTCAAGATTGGGGCGTGCCATGTCGGTGGTGATTTAGAAGTTTTGTCCTGTTACAACGGCTTGTTCAAAATTTTGTTTGCCAGCAATTTATAAATTTTGAGAAAGCCAAGCAACTCCCTTTTGTGCTTTTCGACAACCTGAATCAGCGACTTCGCCTTCAATAGGTTGATTGAAGGCGTAAGAATAAATAGTTTTACAGAGCGTTTTGTAAGTCTCGTGGATGATTTAGGACGGCTTATCCTTTTTTTGTCTAATTTCTCGAAACAAAACTTTACGTTTGCGGTGTTATTACATTGAAAAAGTACAAACGCACTAATTCGGGAAATTTTTCAAAATGGCATGAGGGTTCGGCTGCCTCGAATTGTCTTGAACATGAATATTACAAATACAACAGCGATGAAACATCTACTGGCGCTCTCGTTGGCGCTTATCACTTCTATTGTGGCCTTTGGCCAAGAAAAACGCACCATCAGTGGCTACATCAAAGACGCTTCCAACGGCGAAAGCCTCATCGGGGTATCAGTTTATGTGCGGGAGATTGGCAACGGGGCCGTCACCAACGACTACGGCTACTACGCACTCAGCTTGCCCGTGGGTGCAAGCTACACGCTGATTTTCAACTACATCGGTTACGAAAAAATCGAAAAGAAAATCGAGTTGAAAGAGGATTTGAAACTCAACATCGAACTCAAAGACGAAAGCCTCAAACTCCAAGAAGTGGTGGTCAGAACGACCAAAGAAGACGAAAACGTGAAGAACATCGAGATGTCGGTCAATAAGGTGGAAATGAAAACCATCCGCCAAATGCCCGCCTTGCTCGGTGAAGTGGACTTGGTGCGGAGTATTCAACTCCTGCCGGGGGTCACGAGCGTGGGCGAGGGCGCGAGCGGCTTCAACGTGCGCGGGGGCAACATTGACCAAAACCTCGTACTGCTCGACGAAGCCCCCGTGTTCAACTCGTCGCACTTGTTTGGGTTTTTCTCGGTCTTCAACCCCGACGCGGTCAAAGACGTCAAGCTCATCAAAGGTGGTATTCCTGCCCAATATGGCGGACGCATCTCTTCGATTTTGGACGTGCGCCTCAAAGAAGGCAACGCCAAAAAACGCGAAATCAACGGCGGTATTGGCACTATTTTCTCGCGTTTGAGCTACGAACAGCCTTTCGCCAAGGGCAAAGGCTCGTTTATCGTGGCAGGGCGGCGGTCGTACATTGACGTATTGGCCAAACCGTTTTTGAAAGGCGACCTGAAAGGCAGTCGCTTTTATTTTTATGACCTTACCGCCAAAGCCAACTACCGCATCAACGACAAAAATACCGTCTTTTTGTCGGGCTATTTCGGGCGTGATGTTTTTGGGGCTGACTTTGGCTTTGATTGGGGCAATCAGACCGCCACAGCCCGCTGGAACCACGTTTTCAACAGCAAACTTTTCATGAATGCCACCGCGTTTTACTCCAATTACGACTACGGTATCGAATCTGACCGCAACAACCGACGCACGAGCGGCGATAAGTTTCAGTGGAAATCCAACATCCAGACTTTCAGCATCAAGCCTGATTTTACGTACTTCTTGACGCCCAACAACACCATCACGTTTGGCGGCCAATACCTGCAATACGACACCCAACCTGGCTCGGCCACGGCAATTTCGAGCGGAGAACGGCGCGATATTAGCCTCCAACGCCGCTACGCCGACGAGTCGGCGGTCTATGTAGCCAACGACCAAAAGCTCAACAGTTGGCTCTCTTTTCAGTACGGTTTGCGGTATTCAATGTTCAGAAATTTGGCCCCAGGGCAGGCGTTTGAGTTTCAAGAGATTGTGAAAGGCGAGCGCAAACTGCCCATCGAAGAAAAAAACATTACTTCGGGGGTTATCAATCAATACGGCAACTGGGAGCCGCGCTTCTCGGCCAAAATCGAGGTTTCGCCCTCGGCCTCGTTGAAAGCGAGTTACAATCGCACCGTCCAGTACCTGCATTTGTTGTCCAATACCGCCGCCAGTTCACCGTTGGACGTGTGGACGCTGAGTTCAAAAATCATTAAGCCCCAAATCGCCGACCAAGTGGCGTTGGGTTGGTTTCAGAACTTTGCCAACAATATGTACGAAACCTCGGTGGAGGTGTATTACAAAGACCTCCAAAATCAGATTGACTACGTGAGCAATTCTGATTTGCTCCTCAACAAATACCTCGAAGGCGACTTGCTCTTTGGCAATGGCCGCGCTTACGGGGCGGAGTTTTATGTCAAAAAAAATCAAGGTAAACTCACAGGATGGATGAGCTACACGCTCGCCCGCACGGAGCGCAAAATAGAAGGTATCAATAATTTTAACTGGTTTCCTGCGCGTTTTGACAAAACCCACAACCTCAGCGTTGTGTCGCTTTATACCCTCAACGACCGCTGGAGTTTTTCGGCCAACTTTGCCTTCAATACGGGTACGCCGGCATCGTTTCCAACCAACCGCTTCGAGTGGAATGGCTGGACACTCCCACACAACGTGGACAATAGCCGCAATGCCTCGCGGATTCCCAACTATCATCGTTTGGACTTAGGGGCTACTTACAAAAAGAAGAAAAAACTCTTCAAACGCGGACAAAGCGAATACGTGTTTAGTATCTATAACGCCTACAATCGCCGCAATCCTTTCTCGACGTATGTGCGTCAGAATCAAGACAATAACTTGCTCACAGAAGCCGTGCGGTATTCCATCATCGGCAGTATTGTCCCTGCGGTGACGTATAATTTTAAGTTTTGAAAAGATGGATTTAAATTTGATGAAAAATTACAAATATGATACTCAATATTGAAAGTAAAGAAACAAAGGAATGGGCAAGGGAGGTTGTCCACAGACTGATTTCGAGCAAAAAACAAATCGAAAAGGATATGCTTGAAGATTTAAAAAAACCAGAGTTTTTAGATGAAGTAGAAAAACTTAGAAAGCGCAATGCAGAACGAGGAACCCCCATTGTCAGAACCGAGGTATGATTTTAGATTTCTGGGTGGAGAAGACAACAGATACATTTTCTTAACAAAAAATGACATTCTGTACGAAATTCGATTCAGACCAAGT
>JALOLW010000346.1 GCA_025455795.1 Spirosomataceae bacterium | reverse complement strand
GTTTTCAAACCGACTTTGGTTCACTTTCGACATCCCCGACTTGTCAAATTTGGCGTCAATCGCGGCGTTATTGACCAGTACATCTATGCTGCCAAAATGCGCGGCGATTTGGGCTATTACTTCATGCGCCCTCGTGCATGAAGTGCGTACAGATTTCTTTGCCAATGAGGCCAAAAGCCCCCGTAAAAAGGATGGTTTTGTGGTGTAGTCGCATGGTTTATTGACACATTTCGATGATGATTTCAGATTCGTTTAGGTACTGCTCAGTACGTGCATTGACAGACTCTGATTGGGTATTTTTGAAAAAGTCTATGGTTTGGGCTTCAAACATTTGGTTGCGTTCAAAGCCTTCATTTTCAATTAATTCAGTTTTGTCGAGCGTTTGGACGGTGATATGATTTTTGAAATAATCCAACGTCACCAATGCCTCATCAAACACCAGTTCGTAGGTACGTTTGGGGATTTTTTGGTAATAATTCAACTGTACTACCCCCGTAATCCCGCTCGGATACTCCAACAAAAAAGTGGCGCCTGCTTCCACATTTACATCAAGGTTAGCGCGTCGGTTGAAGGTTTTGTGGTAGTTTTTTGGCAGTTCACCCACGAGCCAGCTCACTATGTCCAAATCATGGCTTAGGGTCAAAGCCGCGCCGCCGCCGAGTTCTTTACGAGCGGCATAAGAGGTACGATAATCTTCCCACGGATGCCAGTTGGGCAAATATTCGGCCCAAGTGGTACTAAACGACACCAACCGCCCAAAACGATCTTCGACAATCATGGCTTTGAGTTGCTGCATCAGCGGATGATAGCGCAGCATATAAGCCACTTGAACGAGTTTTTGGTGGGTTTGAGCGGCTTGCCGAAGCGATGCTATTTCCTCCAATGTGTGCGAAAGCGGCTTCTCGACGAGTACGTGCATCCCCTGCTCCACACACGCTTGCGCCTGCGCGAGGTGCTGCGCGGTGGGCGTACATATCACCGCTGCGTAAGGGTGAATGAGGGCTACTTCGTTCCAATCGGTGAAGCTATGGACGCTGTCTGTTTCAATCGCTCGAAACGGCAGTAGTCGTTGTCTAAAAACGTAAATGTCCTCATAACCAAGTGATTGGAGCACACCAATATGCCGCTCCCCGATAGAGCCAGCACCGATGACGAGGATGGGGTGGTTGATTGAGTGATTCATTTTGCATACATTATTCAAACCTTACACACGCTACGCGCTGCATGACTTCTTCGGCGCGGCGGAAACTGTTGAGGTCGTCTATGTCTATGGCGTAGTCAAAAGGCAGTAGATATGGCAGAATAGGCCAGCCTGACATGGATTTTTTCTCCAAAATCACCGACGGACGAATCACGTCCAACGTACCGATTTGCCAGTGAACAGGCGGCAGTTTTTGGCGGGGTTCGTTGTACGGTTCTTGCAGAGTAGGGTGGGAGAGGAGTGGCTGCATGGTGGCCGTTTGCTCGTCGTATCGCCACATTTTGTAGGGCGTGATGGGGGCTTGCGTAATCATCCGAAGGCTGTCGGCTTCGGGGTTTTGGAGCATACGTTGGATAGCGGCTTCCATGTCTGCCACCGCCCTGACGGGCGAGGTAGGGCGCAGTTGTACCACCAAATCGGGGCGATAGCCCTCGTTTTCGATGAGCCACCGAAGCGCGTGGTCAAACACTTCCAAATCAGTGCTGAGGTCTTGGGCAAGGTGCGTAGGGCGCAAAAACGGTACTTCGGCCCCGTACTCGTGAGCTACCTCTGCGATGGCCTCCGAGTCGGTAGAGATGAGAGTGCGCGTGATGCTGGGCGTATCCAACGCCGCTTTGACGCTGTAAGCTACGAGGGGATGCCCTGCCAAAGGCAGGAGGTTTTTGTTGGGGAGACCTTTGCTACCTCCCCGCGCTTGAACAATGGCTAAAACTTGTGGTTGAGACAAAATATCAATTCGTTACTCTTTGATGATATAACAGGGTGTATTGGCAAAAGGAAATAATATTTTGGCCTTTGAAATATTCATCTACGGCTTGTGTTTCACCAGGAAATGTGCCGTAGTCGTCCAAAATCAACACGCCTCCCTTGACCAAACGTGGATAAAGATGCTCCAAAATCGTCACGGCAGGCTCGTAGATGTCGGTGTCTAAGTTGAGCAGTGCTATTTTGAGCGAAGGATTTTTTTCAACGTATTCAGGAAGCGTTTTGGTAATATCACCTGCTACCAGTTCCACGTTTTTATCAACCCCTTTTCTTATTAAAACCTCCATCAACTGCTCCACGGAGATAGATTCTGCGCCTGCCGCCTCGATAAACCGTTCGCGCGGCTTGATGTCGCCCTCAAAAGAAGTTTCTGGAAAAATACCAAAGATGTCAAAGCCAATCATTTTGGTGGCGGAGGCACTTCCGTACAAATCTCGAAAACCTGCAAATCGAGTAAAGCTCACACCCTTGAAAACCCCGCATTCTACGATTGCTCCGGGCAGGCGCTGCGCCATTTTGAACAACTCATAATGCGCCATGAACTTGCCCAAACGGCTGTTGTCACAACTCAAATAAAAATTATTTTCGTATTCAAAAGCTTTACCAACATCAGGAAGCTGGCTCATGTTGTTAGTTGAGCTTTGCGGTATTTAAGTTTTTCTCTTTGAACCGCTTCAATGTCGAGAATCTCGGTTTGCTTGTAGGTGAGTGCGTCATATGTATGTTGCAGGTCGCGCACCAATTTTTGCAGACCAGGCACTTCGAGCGAAGCGGCGTGGTCGGTGCCTTTCCACGTGCGGTCTTTGGTAAAGTGACGCTCTATCCAGCGCGCGCCCAGGGTGTAAGCGGCAATATCTACCGCTATTCCCAAATGATGCCCCGAAAAGCCGATTTCTTTGACGCGGTGGTCGTAGTGTTCGTACAAACGGTTGATTTCGAGCAAACAAATATCTTTGAAAGGCACAGGATAGCCCGATGTACAGTTGTAAATCACCAAACGGTTTTTGGCTTGGTCGGTTTCTTCAAAAAAGCTAACGATACTTTCGAGTTCGTCGAGGGTGGTCATACCCGATGATACGTGGATATCGCCTTTGTATTCGTCGCGCAGGAGTTTGAGCAAATCAAAGTGATTGTTGCACGCAGAAGGGACTTTGATAAAATCGGGCTTGATGCCGATGATTTCGCGGGCAGAGGTCATGTCCCATACCGACGTAGTATAACCGATGCCGATAGACTCGCAATATTCTTTCAAATCAGCATGTTGCTCCCACGTAAACTCCAAATACTCACGGTGAGCGCCGTAGGTGGCACCGTAAGCGTTGTACGGTACGGGGTGAGGAGTGTTGTATTGCTCGTCGGTGAGGAGTTCGCGGGAGTTGCGTTTCTGAAACTTGGCGTAGTCGGCACCGCAGTCTTTGGAAAGTTTGATGAGTTCTTTGGCGATGTCAAAATCTCCCAAGTGATTGCAGCCGATTTCAGAAACGACCAGCGGCTTACGGTAATCAAAAGTAAAGGCCATAAAAGAGCGGTGAACTTTTTTTGGAATGAGAAGTTATATTTTTGTAATTATTTACAAAGTTAGTCTAAAAATAAGACGCAAAAAAATCAACCAAAGTCACAATCCTTTAAATGAGTTCAACACTGCGACCCTTGGGCAAAACGGGCGTTCTCATCGTCAATCTTGGCACACCTGACAGCCCCAACACCCCCGACGTACGAAAATACCTGCGTGAGTTTTTGATGGACGGGCGAGTCATAGACATTCCCTACATTCCTCGTTTTCTGTTGGTCAACGCAATAATCGCGCCATTTCGCGCGCCCAAGTCGGCCAAAACGTACAAAGAAGTATGGCTACCCGAAGGTTCTCCTCTCAAAGTCTATGGCGTAGCCGTAGAGAAAATGCTGCAAGAGGCATTGGGCAGCAACTACGTGGTGAAGCTCGGAATGCGTTATCAAAACCCCAGTATTACAGTGGCTTTGGCCGAATTTCAGCGCATGGGTTTGACCGAAATCATCGTTATTCCGTTTTTTCCTCAATACGCCTCGGCCACCACAGGCTCGGTATATGAAGAAGTGATGCGCGTGCTGTCTGGCTGGCAAGTGATGCCCGCGGTGAAATTTATCAATCAATTTTTGGCGCATCCTAAGTTTTTGGCGGGATTCGTTCAAAACGCCCAAAAATACATGACCGAACACGCTTACGACCATTTTGTGTTTAGTTACCACGGTTTACCCGAGCGGCAAATCCGCAAGGGAGATTGTACCAAAGAGGTTTGCAAACTCGGTAGCTGCTGCGACACCCTCCACGCCATGAATCAGCATTGCTACCGTGCGCAATGTTTCGAGACTACCCGCCTGTTGGTCAAGTTGTTAGATATTCCCGAAGGCAAATACACCACCTGTTTTCAGTCACGCCTCGGCAACGACCCTTGGATAAAACCTTACACCGAAGACCTCGTCAAAGAACTTCCAAAGCGTGGTGTCAAAAGTGTGTTGGCATTTTCGCCCGCTTTTGTGGCCGATTGTTTAGAAACCACCTTCGAAGTGGGCGAAGAATACAAGGAGTTGTTTGAAGAAGCGGGCGGCGAGCATTGGCAACTCGTCGAAAGCCTCAACGACAGCCCCGTGTGGGTTGAGGCGTTGGTAGATTTGGTAAAGGGCCAGACTTAGTTGAACCCGCCAACAATCATCAAACAAAAAGCGCAGGTCTTTGGCCTGCGCTTTTTGTTTGATGTGCTTTCTGTCAATTTTTATACCAACATCCCGAGCGGGTTTTCAAGCAACTTTTTGAATGTTTGCAAGAAAGCAGCCCCTGACGCGCCGTCCACCACGCGGTGGTCGCACGAG
>JALOLW010000025.1 GCA_025455795.1 Spirosomataceae bacterium | reverse complement strand
GACCACATTGATTGAATAAAACATCTGTAAAGCAAAAATTTTCTTTTAGCGAAATTACGCTAAATGCGTATTTGCGTTACAAACGTATAAAGCAAGAAGTTACTTTCCAAATAAAATCCCATTTTTTTGCACTTTTCCACACAAAAAAGCCTCCTTTTGCGCAAAAAGAGGCTTCCAATTGAACTCCTAAGAGAAATTTCAACAGACTGTCACGCATCCAGCCACTTCTTGAAAGCCTCGGCCTTCTCGCGGCTGACATAGATTTCGTCGTCGTCGCGGTGGTGGAGTTTGATTTTGAGGCGACCGTTGAAATGCGGCTCAATGCGCTCAATCGTGGTCACGGGGCTGATGTACTTGCGGTTGAGGCGGAAAAAATCTTTGGGGTTGAGTTTTTGCTCAATTTCGTCGAGGGTTTCGTCCAAAAAATACTTTTTATGGTCTTTGGTGACCAAAAACACCACCTTATCCTCGGCAAAAAGATAGGCCACGTCTTTGATTTCTACCACGTCAAACCGCGCCCCTGCTTTCAGCAAAAACCGTGTTTTCCACTCCGTTCGCTGACTCATAAGCGTATCCAATACGCGCCCTAGCTGATCTTGGGTATTGGTTTTTTGTTGGCTTTTGAATTTTTCCATCGCCGTTTGTAGTTCTTCTTCCTCAATGGGTTTGAGCAGATAGTCCACGCTATTGACCTTAAATGCCCGAATAGCGTACTCGTCGTAGGCCGTCGTGAAAATGATAGACGCGGTGATGTCGGCCTGCTGAAAAATCTCAAACGAGAGACCGTCGGCCAACTGAATGTCCATCAAAATCAAATCGGGCTGCGGGTTTTCGTTGAACCACTTGACCGCGCCCCGCACGCTTTCGAGTTTGGCCAACACCTGCGCGGTGGGTTCGATGCGCTTCACCAGCGATTCGATGCGCTTGGCAGCGAGGGGTTCGTCTTCGATAATAAGGATATTCATGGCGAATAAGGAGCGTGAAGTTTACAAAATCAACGTTATGGGGCTTTAAGCGGTTACGCCATCTTTCATACGCTCGGCGTTTTCGTAGATACGGAGTTGTTCGATAAAATCGCCAATTTCCCCGTCCATGACCGACGATAAGTTATAGACTGTATAACCAATACGGTGGTCGGTGACGCGGCTTTGGGGGTAGTTGTAGGTGCGGATTTTGTCGGAGCGGTCGCCACTGCCCACGAGGGTTTTGCGTTGCGAAGAAATGGCGTCGTTTTGCTTCTTCAACTCCATTTCGTAGAGTTTTGAGCGGAGCATTTGCATGGCTCGCTCGCGGTTGCCGTGCTGACTTCGCTCTACTTGACACACCACCACAATACCCGAGGGCTTGTGTGTAAGCTGCACTTTGGTTTCTACTTTATTGACGTTTTGACCGCCCGCGCCACCTGAACGTGAGGTAGTTATCTCAATATCGGCGGGGTTGATTTCAACTTCTGCCACATCGTCCACTTCGGGCATTACGGCCACGGTGGCTGCTGAAGTATGCACCCGCCCCTGCGACTCGGTCACGGGGACACGCTGTACGCGGTGCGCGCCCGACTCAAACTTGAGCTTGCCATAGACATCTTCGCCTTCGATACTCGCAATAATTTCTTTGTAGCCGCCCGTGCTGCCTTCCGTAAAATCCATGATTTCCATGCGCCAGCCCATGCGGTCACAAAAACGCTGGTACATCCGAAACAAATCGCCCGCAAAAATCGCCGCTTCGTCGCCACCCGTACCGCCTCGTACTTCGAGGATGACGTTGAGGCTGTCGTTGGGGTCTTTGGGAATGAGCATTTCTTTGAGGGTAGCCTCCATTTCGTCGGCTTGGGGCTGTAATTCGGCAAGTTCGGCTTTGGCCAAATCGCGCATATCTTCGTCCGACTCATTGACAATGAGGTCTTTGGCTCCTTCTATATCAGACAATATTTTTTTGTAAGCCAAATACTGCTGGACGATTTTGTCCAAATCTTTGTATTCTTTGCTAAGTTTTGAAAAACGCTTTTGGTCAGAGACGACTTCGGGTTGCACTATTTGCTGCGCCACCTCTTCAAACCGCTCTTTGATGGCTTCTAACTGGTCTAACATCGTTTTGTGGTATTTTGAGGGGGCAAAGGTACGATTTTCGAGGGCGTTTTCATATTTTTAAACTTATGTACTTTATTTGTATCTCATTACAAACCCTTCAACCAATGCTCATTTTTTACATTCTCGTTGCATTACTGGTAGCTATTGTTGTGTTGTATCAATATTTGAAACGCAAAATCTCTCACCACCGTCCGACCTATTTTCCTACTTCCCACACCACCCCACACCCCGACGCGGCGGGCAGGGTGGTGGTCACGTGTGCGGGCGACAGCATCACGCACGGCAACGTCAGCGCCAACTACGTGGATATGCTTCGTCGGTGGTTTGGGGCGTCTTATTTTTTTTACAACGCGGGCGTAAATTCCGACCTTTCTTACACGCTTTGGGGGCGTTTGGATGCGGTGATTGCCACTCAGCCGCAGTATTTGACGGTGCTGATTGGCACCAACGACGTCAATGGTACGGTGAGCAAAGCGTCTTTGGCCCGCTACCGCGAGTTTAAAAAAATCAAGCCAGAGATTACGCCCAACTTTGAAGATTATCAACAAAACATGACGCAAATTGTGCGGCGATTGAAGCAAGAAACCCAAGCCAAAATCGCGCTGCTGTCGCTGCCTATCATGGGCGAAAACTTACAAAATGAAGCCAACCAAAAGGCCGACAAATACAGTGATTTTATCAAACAATTGGCTCAAAACGAAGGGGTTGATTATCTGCCTTTGCGCGAGCGGATGAAGGCGTTTTTGGAAGCACACCCCAAAAAACTCAAATACGAATACGACGCTACGACCAAACTCCTCTACTTTTCCATCATTCGGCACGAGTTGTTGGGGCATAGTTGGGACAAAATCACGATGTCGCACGGTATGGATTTGACTCCCGACAACCTGCATTTCAACACGCGCGGGGCGGCCATGATAGCATCGCTGGTAGAGAAATGGCTCAAGACGGATACTCAATAGCCGCGCCCGTTTCGCGGTGGGTTTTGGGTTCGAGGAGTCGCTTCCAGCCTTCTTTCAAAAAGCCAATACCGTACCCAAACAACTGCACAAAAGCCGCGCCAATGCTCAGAAAACCTACTTTTAGGCTTTTGGATTGGGCGGTAGCGTCTCCAAAAATCAGTAAAATGTAGAGCAACAAAAACCCCGCTCCCGCTCCAAAAAGCCAGGGATGGACGAACCAAAGCGACGGTACACTCACGCAGCCCAACGTAAACAAAAACGGAAACCAATGCACGGCTTTAAGTTCGTCGGGATAAAAACGGGCGATGTTGATACGGGCGCGGCCAAAAAACTGGAGTTGTCGAAAAAACGCCCCAAAATCGGTGCGACGTTTGTGATAAATAAACGCTTCGGGAATCAACGCCGACCGAAACCCAAGCCGCAACGCCCTGATGCTGAATATGATGTCTTCGCCCATGCGACTGATTTGGAAGCCGCCCGTTTGTTGCCACACTTTGCGCGAAATGCCCATGTTGAAGCTACGCGGGTGAAAAGTGCCGCCGAGGTTGGTTTTTTTGCCCCGAATCCCCCCCGTCGTAAACAACGACGTCATGGAGTAACTGATGGCTTTTTGGATGGGCGTAAAATCGGGATGGTCGGTATCAGGGCCGCCGTAAAAGTCCACGTAGTCGGTTTGGAGGCGATGGTGAACGATTTGGAGGTAGTCAGCTTCGATGAGTGCGTCGGAGTCAAAAATGACGAAATAATCGCCTTTGGCGCGCTCAAAACCGTAGTTTCGGGCAAAACCCTGACCACCGTTTTCTTTGTAAAAATAGCTGATAGTAAGCGATTTTTGAAAAGACTTGACCACTTCGTCGGCTTTGATGCGTGAACCATCCTCGACGATGACCACCTCGAAGTTTTGGTAGGTTTGACGGACCAAGCAGCCCAGCAGTTCGGCCAGCTCGTCGGGGCGATTATAGACAGGAATGATGACGCTGAAAAACATGAGAGAAACCGTATGATTGATGTTTTTTAACCGCAAGGTCGCAAAGGCGCGAAGAAAAATCAAGCGATTACTTCTTCTTCTTGGCCAGGTAAAGGCTTCGTTTTTTTTCGTTGGTAAACACAAAATCGGTGTTATTCACAAACAATATTGCCTCGGTTTGCCCGTGGGCGGTTTTGATACAATCCAATGGTTTGTTGAAATTCACTCCACCGCTGATGTCGTACAGCACCACTTTGCCATAAGTCATCAGTGCCAAAGTGCGCCCGTCGGGACTGACATCTGCGCCCGTCACCATGGTTTTGATTTGGGTGCTGTCTTGCGGCCAAAGCGTGTAGTCACCTGCCTTGTCGGGCAGGGCATAGAGTTTCACAGTATGATTGGTTTGACTCCAATTTTTGGAAAACAAATACAACTTTCCTCCGTGCCAAGCTACTGCTTCACAGTCAAAATTGCGAACTGGCGACGGAAACGCCTGTTGGTCGGCATAGCGGAGCGAAATCGTTTCGTAAGTTTGGGGCGAATCGGGGCGGATTTTATAGATTTTGAGGTCGCGGCGGTCGTGGGCGTTGTTGCCCACATCAGCGATATACAAATTCCCTTTGTTGTCTTGCGCCAAATCCTCCCAATCATCGTTTTTTAGGTTCGACAAAGTGAGGGTTTCTTCGAGTTCGCCTTTTTTATTGACGAGGTACAGTTCGGCGGCATTACCGCTGTCGTTGTGCGTCCAGTAGGTATTTTTGGAAGAACCCTGTGCCAGTCCCGACGACTCATTCAGCGCGGCGGGGAGTTCGCCGAGCTGGGTGATTTTGTAGTCGGCTTTGGCTTTTTTGAAGCCCTCTTTTTTCTTTTCAAATTGACAACTGCACAAGGCTACTTTCACCGAAAACGCCCACCAAAATAGTTTTTGTACCATAATTGTTTTTGTTGTTATTTTGAACTGGAACACGCAGAAAAGGAGAAAGTAATAACGGAACAAGGAGAAAAATATAAGTGTCTAATAATCAAAAATTTACCTTAAATAATGTTTAAATCTTTTCCATTTTCGGTACGATTGGCAGGGTGGTTACTTTCAGCAACTATCATCATTTATGGCCTCTACATCCTGCGCGAAACCCTCATTCCGCTAACTTTTTCGGTACTTTTTGCGGTGTTGCTGTATCCCACCTGCGCGTTTTTGGAGCGTTGGCGGTTTCCAAGGATTCTTGCCATCACGCTGAGTATCGTTTTGATGTTTACGGTGGTAGGGTTGTTGGTTTATTTGGCTTCGGTCCAAATCGTGGGTTTTGGTCAAGAATTGCCAAATTTAGAAAAGAAGGCCAACTATTGGATAGACCAAGGACAAGATTTTTTGTCGGACAACTTCGGCCTAAGCCGCCGCAAGCAGATGACCGAAGGCCGCAAGTACCTCACCGAAGCCCTCAAAAACAGCGCGTCTATCCTTACGGGAGCGGTAGCTACCACGACCAATACGCTCGTGTCGGCTTCGCTGGTGCCGTTATTTGTGTTTTTCTTTTTGCTTTACCGCGATTTTTTTCGCAACTTTTTTTACAAACTTTTCGACAGTCGCCACAAGCGTCGGGTCAATCAGGCCATCGGGCGGGTGTATGAGGTTGTGCAGGGCTATTTGGTGGGGTTGGTGTCGGTGATTATGATTGTAGGCGTCATGAACTCGGCAGGGCTGCTGCTTTTGGGCGTACCTCACGCCATATTTTTTGGATTTTTTGCGGCATTTCTACTGTTGATTCCCTACGTAGGATTGATGATAGGCTCGTTGCTCCCCGCCTTGATGGCCTTGGTGACCAAAGATTCGCCCATGTACGCGGCAGGTGTTTTGGCGGTGTTTGGGGTGATTCAGTTTTTAGAAGGCAATTTCATCACGCCCAATATCGTCGGTTCTAAGGTGAGTATCAATCCTTTGGCGGCCATGATTGTATTGATTTTGGGCGGACAACTGTGGGGCGTGTCGGGCTTGATTTTGGCTTTGCCCGTCACGGCTATCGTCAAGGTAATTTTTGATGCCGTAGAATCCTTAAAACCTTTTGGCTATTTGTTGGGAGATGCGGAGGAATAATACGGAGAAAGGAACATGGAAACAAGGAGAAAGGAAACGCGGAGAAACGGAACAAGGAGAAAGGGAACAAGGAGAAAGCCTTGTACTTTTGTTTTGTCCCTCCTTTTTCCGTCCCTCCTTTCTCCGTCCCTCCTTTCTCCGTCCCTCCTTTTTCCTTCCCTCCTTTTTCCTTCCCTCCTTTTTCCTTCCCTCCTTTTTCCATAAAATCCTTTTTCCACAACCTATATGCTTTTTATCCAAGACCTTATCAAAGACTATCCTGCGTACATCGAACTGCCCGTACAGTGGGGTGATATGGACGCCATGCAGCACGTCAACAATGTGGCGTACCTTCGCTATTTGGAATCTGGACGTATTCGATTTTTTGCTGACGCGCTCAAAATCAATGCTTTGCCGACCGAAACGGGTTGGATATTGGCCGAGGTCAATTGTCGCTACAAATTCCCCCTGACTTATCCCGACACCATCATCGTAGCCACGCGGGTCATGCCCGAAACACTCGACGAGTTTAGTGTCAAACTCCAACAAATCATCGTAAGCACGCGGCACGAGCGCGTGGCGGCAGAGGGATGGTCGCGGCTTGTTTTTTATGACTACGCCCAAACCCGAAAAACCGCCATCACAGAGGCGGTTCGGGCAAGGCTTCGCAGTTAATCCAGTCTTTTTTTGTTACACCAACGCGCCGTACAGTTCGGCTTTTTGGACTTTGACGCGGGCATCAGAGATGTACTCGTCAAAAGTCATGAGTTTGTCCAAGAAGCCGTTGGGGGCGAGTTCGATGATGCGGTTGGCCACGGTTTGGGTGAGTTGGTGGTCGTGGCACGTAAACAAAATGTTGCCGTTGTATTCCTCCATGCCTTTGTTGAGGGCTTGGATGGATTCAAGGTCGAGGTGATTGGTAGGTTCGTCAAAGAGCAGCACATTGGCCCCCGAGAGCATCATGCGGCTAAACATACAGCGTTGTTTTTCGCCACCCGACAGCACCGTGCATTTTTTGAGGGCTTCTTCGCCCGAAAACAGCATCCGTCCCAAAAACCCACGAATAAAACTCTCGTCTTTTTCGGTGGAGTACTGCCGAAGCCAATCTACCAAGTTGAGGTCGGCGTCGGTGAAATACTTCCCGTTGTCGTTGGGTAGGTAAGATTGGGTCGTAGTCACGCCCCATTTGAAAGTTCCCGAAGTAGCCTCGCGCTCGCCCGTGAGGACATCAAACAGGGCGGTCACGGCCAGGCCGTCTTTGCTCAGAAAGGCAATTTTTTCGTCGTGATTGACCGCAAAAGATACATCCTTGAACAAATAAACGCCGTCTTCGTTGCGATACGAGAGATTTTCGACGAGGAGGATTTGGTCGCCCACTTCGCGGTCGGGTTTGAAACCGATGTACGGATAGCGGCGGCTCGAAGGTTTGATTTCTTCCACGTTGAGTTTTTCCAACATCTTCTGACGGGCTGTAGCTTGGCGCGACTTGGCGACGTTGGCCGAAAAACGTCGGATAAATTCCTCCAATTCTTTCCGTTTTTCGTCGTTTTTCTTGTTTTGGTCGGCTTTCTGGCGGGCGGCCAATTGGCTTGATTCGTACCAGAAGGTGTAGTTGCCTCCGTAAAGGGTGATTTTGCCAAAGTCCAAATCGGCCACGTGCGTACAGACATTGTCCAAGAAGTGGCGGTCGTGACTTACGACAATCACCGTGTTTTTGAAGTTCATCAAAAAGTTTTCGAGCCAAAGGATAGACTCAATGTCGAGGTTGTTGGTCGGCTCGTCGAGCAGGAGAATATCAGGGTTGCCAAAAAGGGCTTGGGCGAGCAGTATCTTCACTTTTTCGGCGGGGTTTACGTCGGCCATGAGGGTGAAGTGGCTGCTCTCGCCTATTCCCAAACCCGACAGCAGCGAAGCCGCGTCGGATTCGGCCTCCCAGCCGTTCATTTCGGCAAACTCCGCTTCGAGGTCGGCGGCACGGTTGCCGTCTTCTTCCGTAAAATCGGCTTTGGCGTAGATAGCGTCTTTTTCCACCATGATTTCAAAAAGTCGCTCGTTGCCACGAATGACCGTTTCCAGCACGGGGTATTCGTCAAAAGCGTTTTGATTTTGCTTCAATACGCTCATGCGCTCACCGGGGTCCATGGTGACGCTACCCGTTTGGGCGTCTATATCGCCCGATAAAATTTTGATAAAGGTGGATTTGCCCGCGCCATTGGCCCCGATGAGACCGTAGCAGTTGCCGGGCGTAAATTTGATATTGACATCTTCAAAAAGTACGCGCTTGCCGTACCGAAGGGATACATTTGAAACAGAGAGCATTCAAAAATTGAATTTTGTAGTGAAAAACGTCGTAAAATTACGAAGGTTTTCGGTGTTTTTGTCGTCCAATTACCATCAAACCCCGTACAGATGAAATTTATTCCTATTCTAATCTCGTTGGTGGCCTTGCTAAGTGCTTGTTCAAACAAACAAAACCAAGCGTCCCAAACCTTACCGTACTTTCACACGCCAGATTTTACGCCCGTGTGGATAACCGACCGCACCGCGCTCGATACGCTACACACTTTGGCCGATTTTTCGTTTGTCAATCAAAACGGACAAGCCATCACAGCAGCTACGTTCAAAGGCAAAATCCACGTAGCCAATTATTTCTTTACGTTTTGTCCGAGTCTTTGCCCCAAAATCATGAGCAACATGAAGCAGGTACAAGAAGAATTCAAAACCGCTCCTGACGTACTCATTGCGTCGTACAGCGTTATTCCTGAGCGCGACAGCGTGCCAGTGCTGCGCGCGTATGCCACCGCACGAGGAATCATAGACGACCGTTGGCACCTAATCACAGGCCGTCAAAAACAACTCTACGAAATAGCGCGGCGGTCGTATTTTGCCGACGAAAACATCGGTATTCAGCGGGGAGAAAATGATTTTTTGCACACCGAAAACTTCATTTTGGTGGACAAAAACCTGCACATTAGGGGGATTTACAACGGGACACTTCCGCTCGAAATAACGCAGCTTGTCGAAGACATCAAAACACTGCAAAAGGAGCGTTGAGGGAGAAACATTAGCTGCTATTTGTTAATCAAAAAAGCCGACGCTTTGGAGCATCGGCTTTTTTTGAGTGTAAACCAAAATCAAACTTTGATTTCTACATCAACACCGCTGGGCAATTCGAGCTTCATGAGTGCATCTACGGTTTTGGTGCTTGACGAGTGAATGTCAATCAAACGCTTGTAAGTGCAAAGCTGAAACTGCTCGCGTGATTTTTTGTTGACGTGGGGTGAACGCAAAACTGTATAGATTTGCTTTTCGGTAGGCAACGGAATCGGCCCACTTACTACTGCACCTGTGGACTTCACCGCTTTCACGATTTTGTCCGCCGACTTGTCCACCAAATTGTGGTCAAACGACTTGAGCTTGATACGAATCTTCTGATTCATTGTTGTTTATACTGGCTCTGTTTTTGTTTTTCCTCGCCGAAAGAGCCATTTACTCCGACTCGGATTTTTTTGAGGCCGCAAAGGTACGAGAACTTTTGCTTTTTTGAAAACGCTCCTTGAAAATCTTAGGGCAATCGCATTAAAATAATAAGAAAAATGCCCGTGAGAGGCTATATGTAGGTAATAGCCATTACAGTAATGAATCAAAACGACATGTCGCAGGTATGCCGATATCAATGAACTATGTTAATTGCATTGTTCTTAGAACATAGTTAACATTTTTTTAGAACCTCGCCCACAGAAGAAAATAGCCATCAATGTTTGCCTGACTCAATGTACTCAATGGCATTGGTCATGGTGTTGAAGATGGTCGTTCCTTGCTGTTTGTTGGTGATTTGATTGCGCTCGGTAGAGTTCATCCGAGGAATAAGCACGCCATTGGTAGTTGTAGAAGCGTTGATGTTAGGTTGGCCATCACCAGGCGTAATCAACGTGTACTGTGCGTGGAGATGTTGAAAAAATAAGCACGCAGTAAAAATCAATAGTAGTCGTTTCATTGTAGTTATAGTTTTAAAGTTTACTGACTTATACCTGCGCTTTCTAATTCTGTAACCAATCGGCCAAAAATTTCTTACAATAGGTATTGAGTTGGGTTGTATCTTTTCTTACTTTTAACCTCTTTTCTACGTAGAAATTGATTGTCAATAGATTTCAAAAACCAATACAACCATGAACAACATGACACAAAACCGTCGAGATTTTATCAAAAAACTGGGCCTGGGAGCTTCGGTGCTTTCTCTTGAAAATGCGCCCAATCTTTTTGTGCCTCCCACCAAAAAACTAAACGTAGCCTTGGTCGGCTTGGGTAGATACGCGGGCTATTTGGCCGAGGGCATTGCGGTTTCGGAGTTTTGCAAAGTTGCTGGTATTGTGACGGGTACGCCTGCCAAGGCCGTCGAATGGGAGAAAAAATACAATATCCCGAAGAAGAACATTTACAACTATCAAAACTTCGACGAGATAGCCAACAATCCCGATATTGATGTGGTGTATGTAGTGTTGCCCAATGCCATGCACAAAGAATACGCGATTCGGGCGGCGAAGGCGGGCAAGCACGTTATCGTCGAAAAACCCCTCGCGACGACCGCCAAAGATTGCCTCGAAATCATCGAAGCCTGCCAAAAAGCCAAGGTGCAGCTGGCGGTGGGCTATCGGTTACATTTTGAACCGTACAACATGGAAATGATGCGTTTGGGCCAGCAAAAAGTCTTTGGGCAAGTGCGTTTGGTACAGGCTTCGCTGGGGTATTCGGTGGATTATGGCGACGGCGGTGATTGGCACGTCAAAAAGGCCCTGTCGGGTGGGGGGCCTTTGCAAAACTTGGGCGTGTATTGTATCCAAGCAGCGCGGTATATTTTGGGCGAAGAACCTACTGCCGTTTGGGCGCAGTTTGGGCCAAAACTCAACCCCAAGGTTTTTAAAGAAGTAGAGGAGTCTATTCACTGGCAAATGGAGTTCAAAAGCGGGGCTGTGGCCACTTGCTCTACTACTTACAACTGTGGCATTGACCGACTTTTTGCGTCGGCAGAAAACGGCACGTTTGAGTTGAGTCCGGCGATTAGCTACGGGCCGTTTATTGGCAAAACCAGCAAAGGCATGATGAATTTCCCGACGACCAATCAGCAGCAAGTTCAGATGGATGCGTTCGCTAAATATTTGCTCAACAATCAGCCCTTCCCCGACCATATCAGCGGTATTGAAGGCTATAAAGATGTAAAGGTGATAGACGCCATCTATCAATCTGCCGAAACGGGGCGCAGGATTGTGATTTGACCGGTAGCCAACAAAAACGGGAGGCGTGACCAGTGTCAGCCTCCCGTTGGTGCATTTTCACAAAAAAGTTTTTACTTTTTCTCTGGCAACAGCACCACTTTCACCAAGTTGGCCCCGCCAAGGTACTTATTGGCAGCGGCTTTGGTGCTTTCTACGGTTACTTTGTCTATCTGTTTTTCCCAGTTCAAGAAAGTTTTGGGGTCATCGCCACGGGTGTATGCGCCCATGAGTTGGCTTTGCCAAAAACCATTTTCGCGCATTTGTACTTCCCAAGCGCGGCGGGTTTCGGCCTTGAACTTGTCAATGTCCACCTGGGTGGCGCCGTTTTTCTTGATTTCGTCGAGTACGGCCAACGTCTTGGTAGCCAACTCCTCCACGCGCTCTGGGCCTGTGCCGTAAAATATGCGGAAAGTATAGCGCGACGCGGGGATTTTGCTGTACGATGCCGAAGCCCCGATGCCATAAACCCCACTTTCTTTCTCACGAATCACTTCGATGAGCTTGATGTTGAGGATTTCTTCGAGCGCGTCCATTTGCCAGTTGTTGTCGTCGTTGTAGTCGTAGTCGCCGCTAAATACGAGCGTGGCTTGGCTTTTTTGTTCGATACCTTTATAGACTTTGCGTTCTATTTTGCCCGCGGGTATTTTGATGCCTAAATCTTTGTAGCTTTCTTTTTTGCGTTGGGTAGGGAGCGCACCGAGGTATTTCTCAATCATCGGCTTGATTTCATCTACTTTGAAGCTCCCCGTGAAGAAAAACGTGAAGTCGGCAGGGTCGGCAAAACGCTCTTTATAAATCTCGTAGGCGCGGTCGGTGTTGGTCATGTCAAAACGCTCCAAACTCATGGGTAAGCGGCGGAAATGGTACGCGCCCAAAATAGCATTGACACTATCTTGAAACACCGCCTCTGGCGTGGGCGATGCTTTCATGTTTTGGATAAACGACCGCTGCGACGCCATGAAGCCTTTGATGACTTCGTCGTCTTTGCGGGGTTTGGTGAAGTACCCATAAATCATCTGCATGGCGGTTTCGAGGTCTTTGGGACTGGCACTACCGCTCAAACCTTCTTCGGTTTCGCCTACATACGGGAAGATATTGACGGTTTTGCCCGCTTTGAACTTTTGGAGGGCGGTATTGCTAAACTCCCCAAAACCACTCTGACTCACCACCGTAGAGGCCATGCCCGCGCTCATGAAGTCTTTGTCATCGTAGAGCGATGTGCCGCCAAAGCTACGCGCGCCAATGAGGATTTCGTCGTTTTTAAACTCCGTAGGTTTGAGAACTACTTTGATACCGTTGCTGAGTGAAAGTTCCGTCACCCCGATTTCGGCGATTTGCTTGCGGAACGCCGTGCGGCCCGCAGGCGGGAGATTTTCTACCAGCGGCTTGTCCACCACCTTGTCCACGTAGGCGGTTACGTCTTTGCCCGCATTGTTGAGCCAATCCACCACCGTGGTTTCGTTGGGTAGCTTTTCTTTGTCTTTGTCAGAAGCCATCAATATCACGGCGCGGTTGTCGGTTTTGATAAACTTCTCGGTCAAGGCGTTGATTTCTTGGAGCGAGATGCCGTCGAGTTGGCTTTTGGTAAAGTCAAAATAAAACTCAATGCCCATCGAAGACTCGTCGTCGAGGAAGTGACTCATGTACTCATAGACATAATTGACCGATTTGGTCTTGTCTTTTTCTTTGAATCGCTTCTCAATGCTGTTGAAATACTGCTTTTTGGCACGGTCGAGTTCGGTAGCTGTGAAGCCAAACTTCTTAGCGCGGACGGTTTCGTCGAGTACGGCTTTGATGGCTTTCTCCACGTTGCCGTCTTTGGCGACGGCAAAACTAAAATACCCGTCGTAGTCGCCGATGAGGTCGCCGTAGCTGGTACTGCCAAACAAGAACGGCGGATTGGCCTGCTGCTGCAACTCGGCCAAGCGCGCTTGGAGCATTTGGTTGAACAAGCTACGCTTCATGATTTCGCGGCTGTCGTTGAGCGTCACTTCTTTGGCCGAAGGGAAGCGGTTGAACATCTGTGCCATCATGTAAGGCTGCTCGGGGTCGGTCACAATCGCTACTTTGGTGTCTTTGTGGTCGTCCACGCCAAACTTGCCAAGTGGCTTGGGGTTGGTCGGTTTCGGAATTGCGCCAAACAACGTCTTGATTTTGTTTTCGACCTCGTTTACGTCAAAATCGCCCACGGCTACGACCGCCTGCAAATCAGGACGGTACCATCTTTTGTAGAAGTTGCGGATGGTTTCGTGGGTAAAATTTTTGAGGATGTCTTCCGTGCCGATAATGTTGCGCTTGGCGTATTTGGAGCCTGGCAAAATGACGGGGAAATACTTGTCGCGCATGCGCTGTTGGGCACCTTTGCCCCCGCGCAGCTCTTCCAAAATCACCCCGCGCTCTTTGTCAATCTCGGCACCGTCCATGGTAATATCGGCGGCCCATTCTTTCAAAACCACAAAGGCTTTGTTGAAAATCTCCGCCGAGTCGGTAGGTACGGGCAGTTGATAAACGGTCTGGTCTTGGCTTGTGAACGCATTGAGGTCGTCGCCAAACTTAATACCAGCGCGTTGGAGGTAGCTCACGAGTTCGTTTTTGGGAAAGCTCTTGGTGCCATTGAAGGCCATATGCTCAGTGAAGTGCGCCAAGCCGTTTTCGTTGTCTTCTTCCTGAATCGCGCCTACTTTATTGACCAAGTACAACTCGGCGCGTTTTTGGGGTTCGGCGTTTTTGCGAATGTAATACGTCAGTCCGTTGGGGAGTTTGCCCATGCGCACGTTGGGGTCAAAAGGCACGGGCTTTTTCAAATCGTAGGTGGTTTGGGCCATGGCTGCAAGACCCAATAACCACGCGATGCAAATCAGTTTAAGTTGTTTCATGGAAAGCATTATTTAATTTGAACAATAGATTTCGGAAGTAAAACAATTTGTTTACGACGATGTTCACAAATTATTGTGATAAACGGAACGAAACGACGGGCCAACAGTATTTTTGACAGGGCAAAACCTTTCCTTTCCAAAAAGCCCACTAACACCCAGAGGGAGATTTAGTTGAGGGAGTTTAGTATGCCAAATCTACACAAAGTACCTGTATGAACCACTTATTTTCGGTATCGAAACGCCAAAAATCACCCAGTATGGGGGTCTTAGGAGCATTGCTTGCCCTGTCGTGTTATGTCCATGCCCAGACATTTACCCCCGCCAAAACACCCGAAGAAGTGGGGTTTTCGAGCGAGCGGCTCAAACGCCTCGACGACCTCATGCAGGGTTTTATCAACGAGGGCATTGCCCCCAATGCTGTCACGTTTGTGGCCCGAAAGGGCAAGGTTGTTCACCACAAAGCCTTTGGTTACAGCAATTTAGAAACCAAAACGCCGCTCAAAAAAGACGACATTTTCCGAATCGCGTCCCAAACCAAACTGGTCACGACGGTGGCCGTAATGATGCTGTTTGAAGAAGGCAAATTTCTGCTCGAAGACCCCATCAGCAAGTACATTCCAGCCTTCAAAAATCCGCGTGTGCTGGACACCTACGACAAAACCACGCTGACTTTCACCACGCGCCCCGCCAAACGCGAAATCACCATTTACGATTTGCTTACACACACGGCGGGCATTCCTTACGAACACCCGCTCGAAAATCGGCCAGAATTCAAAGTGCCATATTTCAACTCTGTCGCCAATGACCTGCTCGTGGATGTAGTCAACCGAATTGCGACGCGCCCTCTCACCGCCGACCCAGGCGAAAAGTACGTCTATGGCCTCAACACCGACATCCTCGGACGGCTCGTAGAAGTGCTATCCGGACAGTCGTTTGATGCGTTTTTGCGCGAGCGCATCCTCACGCCTTTGGGCATGAACGACACGCATTTTTATCTGTCGCCCGTCCAAAAATACCGTTTGGTAGAACTTTATGCCAAACCCAAATACGAAGTCAAAATCACGCTCCACCCCAACGAAGACTACCGCTTTTACCCCGTGCAAGGGGCCAAAACCTATTTTTCGGGCGGCGCGGGCTTGGTGAGTACGATTGAAGATTACGCCAAACTTTGCCAGATGATTTTGAACGGTGGCGCGTGGAACGGCAAACAACTATTGGGCCGCAAAACCATCGAACTCATGAGCCGCAATCACATCAAAGACCTCGAAGTATGGGACCGTGGCGATAAGTTTGGGTTTGGGCTGCAGGTTATCACCGCTGGCGGTCACTACGGCGACCAAGCCTCGCTTGGCGCGCTCACGTGGGGCGGTATGTACTGCTCCGAATACACCATTGACCCCAAAGAAGAATTGATAATGCTGGTTTTTACCAACGTACAGCCGTACGCCCATTACAGCGATTTTGTCCGAAAGTTTAGAATTGTCACCTACCAAGCACTCAAATAACCTCACCCCCCCCTGCCCCCCTCTCCTGACAGGAGAGGGGGGGGATAAAACCAATTTCATGAAAAATTACCTTTACACCCTTTCCATCATCGTAGCGGCTACGTTGGCGATGTTTTTCCCTGGCCCTTTTACGCACATCGGTGATTTTCAGCTCAAAACCCTGATTTTACCTCTGCTCCAAATCATCATGTTTGGCATGGGAACCACCATGAGTCCGAAAGACTTTGAAGCGGTTTTCAAGTCGCCCAAGAGCGTGGCGATTGGGCTGATTTGTCAGTTTACCATCATGCCTTTGGTGGGTTTTACGTTGGCCAGTAGTTTTGGGTTTGAACCCGAAATCGCCGCTGGGGTCATCCTGATTGGCTGTTCGCCGAGCGGTTTGGCCTCCAACGTCATGGCCTATATCGCCAAGGCCAACGTGGCACTATCGCTCACCATCACGTCGTTGGCTACATTGCTCGCGCCCGTGCTGACACCCCTTTTGATGAAACTCCTCGGCGGGCAGTTTATCGAAGTGGAGTTTATGAAAATGATGATTGAGATTTTGAAAATCATCATCCTGCCGATATGCGTGGGGCTGTTGGTCAATCGCCTTTTTCGCAACCAAGCCGAGACACTCAACAAATACATGCCGCTGGTTTCGATGGCGGGCATTGCGCTTATCATCTGTATCATCACCGCCGCAGGGCGCGATAGCCTTTTGAAAGTAGGCGGGGCGTTGATTATCTGTACGTTGATTCACAATTTGAGCGGGTATTTGTTGGGTTATTGGAGTGCGCGAATGCTCAAACTGCCCGAACAAGACTGCCGCACAGTAGCCATCGAAGTAGGACTTCAAAACGGGGGTTTGGCGTGGGCCAAGAAGAAAGTGGACAATTAGGCGTTTTGAAGTTGTTAGGTTTAACACGAGTTAATCATGCACATTTTTCATACTATTTCAGACTTACGCGCCCACCTGCGGGCGCATCGGATGCTGGGGCAAAGTATCGGTTTTGTGCCTACCATGGGCGCGTTGCACGAGGGGCATTTGTCGCTTATTGCGGCCTCCAAAGCCCAAAATGACCTGACCGTGTGCAGCATTTTTGTCAATCCGATTCAGTTCAACAACCCCGACGACCTCGCCCGCTATCCGCGCACCCTTGATGTCGACTGCGCCATGCTCGCGCCCGCAGGTTGCGATGTGGTTTTTGCACCCTCTGCCGAAGAAATGTACCCCGAAAAAGCCCTCTTGAAGTTTGATTTTGGGGATTTAGAACGGGTTATGGAAGGCCAATTTCGCCCTGGACACTTCAACGGCGTGGGCATTGTGGTAGCCAAACTGTTCAATATCGTACAGCCCGACCGAACTTATTTTGGGCAAAAAGACCTCCAACAAGTGGCCGTCGTGAGGCGTATGATGATTGATTTGGGCTTTCAGATTGAGCTTCATCCTTGTCCTACCCTGCGCGAGGCCGACGGGCTGGCGATGTCGTCGCGCAATAGAAACCTAACGGCAGAAGAGCGGCCCATTGCGGCGCATATTTTCAAAGGACTCACCGCCGCCAAAACCGCCTTGCTCACGGGCGAAACCGCCGAAATGGTCAAGGCACAAATGGCGACACATTTTGAGCAGCAACCCGCGTTTCGATTAGAATATTTTGAGGTAGTCAATGCCCACACGCTCCAATCGGTTGATAAAAAACAGCCCGACGGCCAAACGGCACTCTGCATCGCCGCGTTTTTGGGCAAAGTTAGACTGATTGATAATTTTGTTTTTTGAGAAAAGGCTTTTGCTTATCTTGCCACTTAAATATCCATCAAAATGACTCAAACAATTCCTGAAATCCTACGCAGAGCTTCGATTACAAGTTTATTTTCTACCAATACTTTTAGTAATTCGTGGAGTACATGGCAGCCGATTATCCGCTCTATGATTGGCGATAATTTTACTGAAAATAGCCTTATCAATTTGGGAGACCATTTGTCTGAAATTTTTCGTTCTACTGGCACATCTGGACGCGAACAGGGCGAATTGTCGGGTGGTGGGGTTGCTTGGGAGTCGCTTGTATGTTGGTATATCAACCTTTGTACGGCAGGGAGCAGGATAGTTGCGCTCAAAAAAATGAGTTTAGTTCCTAAGCCTATTCAAGATGCGATAACGGTGAATTACGGTAATTTTGCCTGCAATACCGAGTCAGATATTACAGTCATTGTTTTTCCGAGGTTACCCGAATATACCACTGAAATGAAAGACGTAGATTTTGAAGGCATTCCTACTTTTGTCCGAGGAAAGTACAATCAAGAACTTATTAATCGCTTGATTGAAAGGGATTTTCATGAAGTAGG
>JALOLW010000345.1 GCA_025455795.1 Spirosomataceae bacterium | reverse complement strand
CCCCAACCAAGTAGTAGCTGTGAGCTACGAATTGAGCCTCCTCAACGATACCGACGAGTGGCAAGTAGTAGAAAATGTCCCCGCCAACGACCCCATGCACTTCATTATGGGTATGAGTGGTTTGCCCCAAAGTTTTGAAGAAAAATTGATGGGTAAATCGGTAGGTGACACGTTTGATTTTTCACTCCCTCCCGCCGAAGGTTACGGTGAGTACGACCCCGAAGCACTGGCCGAAATTCCGATGGAGGTGTTTATGGTGGATGGTCAATTGCAAGAAGATATTTTGCAGATTGGCAACATGGTACCTATGACCAACGAAGACGGACACCAACTCATGGGCCAAATCGTAGAAATGCACGAAGAGTTTGTGCTAATGGATTTCAACCACCCGCTTGCAGGTCGTGAAATGCACTTCATAGGCAAAGTAGAGAGCGTACGCGCCGCCACGCCCGAAGAACTTGACCACGGCCACGTACACGGCAAAGGAGGCGTAGAACACTAATTTTCTGTTTATGTCCACCATTCTTATTTTGAACGCCCAAGTAGTGAACGAAGGGCAAATCAGCGCAAAAGATGTTTTTGTAAAAGATGGTTTTATCGAAAAAATCGGGGGTGATTTGCGCCACCTCAAAGCCCAACGGGTCATAGATGCGGGCGGTAAATACCTGCTCCCAGGGGTCATAGACGATCAAGTGCATTTCAGAGAACCGGGCCTGACGCACAAGGCCAGCATCTATACCGAAGCCAAAGCCGCCGTAGCGGGCGGTACGACTTCGTTTATGGAAATGCCCAATACCGTACCCAACGCGCTCACTCAGAGCCTGTTGGAAGACAAGTACGCTATCGGCAAAGAAACGTCGTTGGCCAACTATTCCTTTTTTATGGGGGCTTCCAACGACAACTACGACGAGGTGATGCGTACCATCTGCGCTGATATTTGTGGCATCAAGATTTTTATGGGGTCTTCTACGGGCAATATGCTCGTAGATGCTCCCGAAGTATTGGAAAAACTTTTTGCCAATGCGCCCTGCCTCATCGCCACGCACTGCGAAGACGAGGCCACCATCAAGAGAAACCTGGCTTATTACAAAGAAAACCCCTCGCCAGAAGGGTTGAAGGCCGATATTCACGCCATCATTCGCAACGAAGAAGCCTGCCTTAAATCGTCATCTTTGGCGGTGTCTTTGGCCCAAAAACACGGCACGCGCCTCCACATCCTCCACATTTCTACTGGCGAAGAAACCGCCCTTTTTGAAGTAGGCAATTTTGGTTCTCAATCACTCAACGGAAACCAATCTCCCATCGCCAAAAAAATCACGTCTGAAGCCTGTGTGCATCACTTGTGGTTTAGTGCCGATGACTATGAGCGCCTTGGCACCCAAATCAAGTGCAATCCTGCCATCAAAGCCCCGCACCACCGCCAACAAATCTTGCAAGCGGTTTTAGACAATCGCATTGATGTCATCGCCACCGACCACGCCCCGCATACTTGGGACGAAAAAATGAGTGGCTACTGGAACGCCCCGTCGGGGCTTCCGTTGGTACAACATTCGCTCAATATCATGCTGGAGTTTGTACGTGAGGGCAAGTTTCCGCTCGTGCGCGTGCCTGAGAAGATGAGCCACGCCGTGGCTGATGTCTTTGGCATAGACCGCCGTGGCTACATCCGCGAGGGCTATTGGGCTGATTTGGTGTTGGTAGATTTGAACCAAACCACGACTGTGACCAAAGAAAATATTTTGTACAAATGCGGTTGGTCGCCGTTGGAAGGCACTACGTTTCACTCATACGTGACGCACACCATCGTGTCGGGGCATTTGGCTTACGCCCACGGGCAGTTTGACGAATCTCAAAAAGGCCAACGCTTGCGTTTTCTGCACAACAAACGCGGCTAAATGCCAACACGATTCACGGATGTAGGAGAAGCTAAGTGTGTGTCTCACACTATGTTGTTCACATTATAAAAGACAGGACATCCGCACTTTGCAAGTAACGAACCGCGCGAAACGCCCCCGAACGGATGACTGATAACGAATAACTGAACAGGTAACAAGCAACTGCCTATTCTATTTCGCGTAGCAGTTCTTCCACGGCTCTTTGGCTCGACTCCATCGCCCCGTGAACAGTCCCGCTGTGACCGCCGTAGTGCGTGGCTTCTCCCGCAAAATACAGCTTGCGCTGCACGGGTGCGGCCAAGTCTTGGCGCGTAGCCAGTCCACCGCCACCCACCAAAGGATACGAGTACGCGCCTTTGATAAACGGCTCTTTGGTCCAATCCATGATGCGGGCATTGACCAACGCCCCCGACGCTACCCCCGCTCCGTACATGGCATCCAAGTCGCGCACGACGGTCTGGATGGCCGTAGCAGTAGGGAGTCCGCTTAGGGCTTCGGCCTTGCTTCCCATCACAAAACCCGTCAGTACAAACGCCTGACTACTACGACCCAACGAACTCACCCAATATTTGGGGATTGCCCCCGATGAAATGATACAACCCGTATCGGCTGCCCAAAACCGACGACTAAACGCCAAAATTACCTTCATTCCTGCCCCCATACCGATGCGTTTGAGGGCGTTGAGTTTGGCATCTGGCAGCGCGGGCGAAAACTGAATTTCGCTGTTTTGAAGTATCGTAAGTGGCACTGTAATAAGCACTTTGTCAAACGACTGCCGCAACCCTTGGGCGTCTTCGATGCTCACGCGGGCATTGGCGGCATAGTCAATCCGTTTGATGGGGGTGTTGAGTTTTACTTTGGGCAACACCGCACTGCATTTGTCGCGGAGGATGGTCTGGAGGGCGCGGTTGGACACGGCATAGTTGTCACTGCCTGCGCTCCATGCTTGGTCTTCTTCGGTGATACCTCTCACACTCAGCCTGTTGGGTGCTGCCCCGTACTCGTTGGCTACTTGGGCTTCTACCACGTGGCGTACCCGTGCGGCAAGGCGGAGATTGTCCATGTACTGCACAAGATTGACGTCGGCCCCCGAGTAGTTGGTGGCTTGCTGTATGGCAGTCTGCGCGGCTCTAAACTCCACATCACCGCTCAATTGCGACTCGGTACGGAGTAGATTTCCGATTTGGTAGTAGTCGGTTGCATTGTCTGACACGAAGCCCGCCCCCGAATCTTTCGCCCATTTGTACCATTCTGAGTTTTTGCCGTGGATTTCTTCGGCACCTAGTTCTACTTCAAAATCCACCAATCCTTTCAAGGAGCGAACCCTGCCGCCGATTTGGTCGGAGGCTTCAAAAATGGTGTAGTTGGTTTTGTTTTCTTCCAACAAATAGCCCGCATACAGCCCTGCCGCGCCCGCGCCAATGATGGCTACCGTCCCTTCAAACTTACGGTCGCGGTTGATGGCCGTCTTGTCTTCACAGGCCCCAAGTCCCAACGCACCGCCACTCGCCAATAAGGTGTTTTTGATGAATTTTCTTCTTTGCATATAAATCGTTATTGCTTCAATTTTTGACCCACCCCGTCGCTTTGCAATTGCCCTTCCGAAGAGGATTGTTTTTTAGATACTACAATAAAATTATTTCAAAATCAAATTCTGTTAATGTGTTGTATTTCAATTGAATAACTAATAACAATTAACGAATAACTAAGGCTTGCCACTTAAAAAACGTTCACATCGCTGTTATCGGTACATTGTTGGAGCAGTTCTTCGTTGGTTTTTTGGTATTTGGAGTGGACAAAATCGGGGGCGATTTCGGCCAAAGGCACTAAGGTAAACCGCCGCTCGTGCAGGCGCGGATGCGGAATGACGAGGTGAGTCATCTGCATGATGAGTTGGTCATAATACAGTATATCAATGTCAATCACCCGCGCGCCCCAGCGTTCTCGTCGCTCGCGTCCGAGTTCTTTTTCTATTTTGAGGATACGTTCCAAAATATCAATCGGATGCCAGACGGTGTTGAGTTGAACAACTTGGTTCAAAAACGCGGGTTGGTCAGTCACACCCCAGGGGGCAGTTTCGTACAGTTTTGATGTCTTCACAATGGGCGCGATACGTTGTTCTATCAACGTTCGGGCTTGTTGGAGTATGGCCTGACGGTCGCCCAGATTGCCTCCCAACAATAAAAAAACGGGATTTTGTGTCATTTACTGGATTGAGAACTTTTGCAAAGGTCACAACTTTGAGAGCCATCTACAAAATTTTTTTAGGTTCTTTCCAACCTTTCCGTAGCTTCACTTACTCTTTGTCAGTGAAATATGACCGAAGCCCAACTCATCGAAGGATGTCTGCGCCAAGAACGCACCGCGCAACGCTTGCTGTATGACCGCTACAAGGCGGCCATGTACACGCTCGCCTACCGCATCACGGGCGATTTTGACGAGGCCAATACCACCCTTCAAGACACTTTCGTGACGGTGTTTCGGCAGTTGGAGCAGTACCGAGGTGAGGCCACATTGGGCGCGTGGATAAAGGCGATTTTGGTCAGAAAAGCCTATACCCAAGCCAGCAAAGTCAAGCCACTTGTACTGGTGGAACACCTGCCCGAAGAAGCTGAATCTGTGGACTGGTACAACGATACCATAGGCGGTGAGTATCTCGAAAAAGCCATCGTAAGCCTGCCTGAAGGCGCGAGGGCGGTGTTTGTGCTGATAGAAGTAGAAGGCTATGCCCACCGCGAAGTGGCCGAAATGCTCCATATTTCCGAAGGTACATCGAAGTCACAATTGAATTACGCCAAAAAACGGTTGAGGGAAATGCT
>JALOLW010000344.1 GCA_025455795.1 Spirosomataceae bacterium | reverse complement strand
CGAAACTTCGACCTTTGGTTTGCAAGCGGTAGCATCAGGGGTGGACATTGCACCTTACCCTACGCAGCGTCGTTATTTTGGTCATTTAGTTGTTGAATTCTAAAAACCACCTCATCTAAATCTTCTCGATACGCCGTTGCGGCCAAATGGAAAAGACTTTATTTGGTAAATTCTGAAAAATTATGAAAAAAATAAACAGACATAACGTTTTACCCCCATCGGGGGGAAGGGGGCTAAAAGTCCTCCTTTACATTCCCATCTTTGCGGGGTTGATGCTGATGAATTCTTGTAATTTCTTCACGCTCGAAGCCCCCAACGACCCCAACAACCCCTCACTCGGAAGCGTAGGAGAAAATGCTTCGCGCGTACAAGTTCAAAACTTGGTGACGGGCTTGGAGTCGCGCCACCGCGACTATGTGTTTACGGTGACGATGCTTTTTGGTAGCTTAGGCCGCGAAATTTGGTACCTCAACGCCTCCGACCCCCGCTGGCAAACCGACTGGTTGGGCATGAATGGTCGCCAAGCTACGGCTACCATGTTTGGGTATGGTGCTACTTATACCAACCCTTATTTTGCCATTCGTCAAGCACAGACAGTGATAGATGCCGTAAGCAACACCAACGCTTTTACTGCCCAAGAAAAAAGCGCGATTTCGGGTTTTGCTAAAACCATCATGGCGTATCAGTTTATGATAGCCGCCATAGGGCAGCACGAAAACGGCATCCGAATTGACGTAAAAGATGTCCAAAACCCTGGGCCATTTTTGCCTCTTCCCGAAGCCATGACCCAAATCAAGCGCATCTTAGACGAAGCCAACACCGAACTCGGCAGTGCTGGTACGGGCAACTTCCCGTTGCGTTTGACGAGTGGGTTTACTGCCAATGGTTTCAATACCGTCGCGGCGATTCGTCAGATGAACCGCGCCATTGCGGCTCGTTTGGCGGTCTATCGCCAAGATTGGCAAGGTGCAGTGGACGCGCTCGGCGGGTCGTTTTACAACTTAACGGGCAACTTAGACGCGGGTCCTGCCCACACTTACGGCGCACCACCCGATACTTTCAATCCGTTGTTTTTTGTGTTGAACGCCAACGTAACCACGATGATGGTGGTGCACCCGTCGGTACTGCGCGATACCATTGCGGGTGACGCTCGCGTGCGGGCGAAGTTTTTCCGCCGCAACGCTGCCGTTTCTGTTACTTCTGATGGTACACCTTTGGCAGGTCTGTATCAAGACCGTCGCTATCCGCTCAATACGAGCGAGGTTAAGTTCTTCCGCAACGAAGAATTGGTACTCATTGCCGCCGAGGCCAACGCTCAGTTGGGCAATACCGCAGCGGCTGTGGCGGCTATCAATCGCATCCGTACTGCCGCGGGTATCGGCAACTATACCGGTGCTACCACCCGCGACGCGCTCATCAATGAGATTTTGTTTCAACGTCGCTTTTCGCTTTGGGCCGAGCCTTGGGGCCACCGTTGGGTGGACTTGCGCCGCTATGGCCGCCTCAACGCCCAAAACGTAGATGTGACCCTCGACCGTGGTACGATATTCCCGCAAATGGCCCGCCCACAGGCCGAAATCAACTGGGATGAGTACGTGAAGACGCGATAAAGGAGAATGAATGAATGAATGAGTGAGTGAATGGGTGAGTGAGTGCAGGAATTATTTTTACTATTTTTTTATTTCTGCAATCAAGCATTTTCGCAATCAACCACTTTCGTATTTAAGCATTCCTGCATTTTCGCATTCAAACATTAACCACAAAAAAGCGGCTTGTTCTTCGGAATAAGTCGCTTTTTTGTGCGTTTTTTCACTAACATTGCAATAGTTTTCAACCCTTTTATTCATCAATCCATGAAACGTTTATTGTTTTTCACAGCCTTGTTGGGCGTAGCCATCACAGCCACCTTCGCCCAACCCAAACCTTACGAATGGAAAACGGCCACCTCGGGCGGGTATTCGTACAAATACGTTACCAACGACGCCACGGGCGCGCGTTTTTATCAACTCAAAAACGGCCTCACCGTTGTACTCAGTACCAACAAACGCGAACCCCGCATCTATGCCATGATGACCACCCGCGCGGGGGCCGTCAATGACCCACGGACCAACACGGGCTTGGCGCACTATCTCGAACACTTGATGTTCAAAGGCACGACCAACTTTGGTACGACTGACTACGCCAAAGAAAAAGTGCTTTTGACCCAAATCGAAGACCTTTACGACCAGTACGGCCAAACCGCCGATACCGCAGCCCGCGCGGCGATTTATCGGAAGATTGACAAACTTTCCAACGATGCCGCCAAAATCGCCATCGCCAACGAGTACGACAAACTCTTGGGCGCGATGGGTTCGCAAGGCACCAACGCTTTTACCAACTACGAATACACCTCTTACATCGAAAACATCCCCTCCAACGCCCTCGACCGCTACCTCACGGTACAGTCTGACCGCTTCCAGAATCCCGTGTTTAGAATTTTTCATACTGAATTGGAAACGGTTTATGAGGAAAAAAATATCTCGGTGGACAACGACCCCCGCAAAGCCAACGAGGCCCTAATGAGCGCGTTGTTTCAGAAATACCACCTCAACAAGTCGGTATTGGGCGACCAAGAACACCTCAAAAACCCTAACATCCGCACCATTCGGAAGTTTTATGATACCTACTACGTTCCCAACAACATGGCCCTGATTTTGGTAGGCGACCTCAACCCCGACGACGTACTCCCCAAAATCGAAAAAGCCTTTGCGTGGATGAAAACCAGCCCCGTAGAAGACTATAAGCCCGAACCCGAACCCGCCATCACCGCGCCCATCGTGCGGGAAGTCTTTGGCCCCACGCCCGACAACGTCCTGCTCGGCTTTCGTATGCCAGGACTGCGCGATACCAAAGCCGTACTTGTCTCGACGATCGCCGACGAAATCCTGTCCAACAGCGCGGCGGGCTTGCTCGACTTGAACCTCAACAAGCAACAAAAAGTACAGAACAGCTTTTCGAGCATTACGCGCTCACGCGACTACTCCGTGTGGCAAATGGGCGGCACACCCAAAGCGGGCCAATCGCTCGACGAAGTACGCGATTTGATTTTGGGCGAACTCGAAAAGTTGAAAAAAGGTGACTTTGACGACAAAATCCTCACGGCGATTGTCAATAACTTCAAACTCAATCAAATCCGTCAGTACGAAGGCAATCAGGGGCGGGTGTTTGGGTATATGCAGGCGTTTTCGCTCGACAAAGGCGAGAGTTGGGCGCGCTACGCGGGCAACTTGGACGCACTCGCCAAAGTCACCAAAAAAGACGTGGTGGATTTTGCCAATCAGTGGTTGGGTCAAAATTACGCGATTGTCTATAAACGCAAAGGCGTGGACAATAACGTGCTGAAAGTATCTAAGCCGCCCATTACGCCCGTATCGCTCAATCGCGACGCGCAGTCGGACTTTTTGAAGACAGTCAATGCTACCAGCATGGCCCCCATCAAACCCGTGTTTTTGGATTTCAAAAAAGACATCAAAATGGACAAAATGGGCGGTCACGACATCTTGTACGTCAAAAACACCGAAAACGCGCTTTATAGCCTCGCTTACCGCTTTGACATGGGCACTTGGCACAACAAACTTCTCCCGATTGCCTTTCAGTATTTGCAGTTTTTGAACACCGACAAATACACCGCCGAGCAGTTGAGCAAGGAGTTTTATGGCTTGGCCAGTAGCTACAACGCCTTTGCGGGCAACGAAACCACCACCGTGAGCATGAACGGTCTGCAAGATAATTTTGGCAAAGCCGCCGAACTCCTCGAACACGTAATGCGTAACTGCAAACCCGACGAAAAAGCCCTCGAAATGCTCAAAGCGCGACTTATAAAGCAGCGCAACGACGCTAAACTCAATAAGCAAGCCATCATGGCGGGACTACGCAGCTACGCTACTTATGGACCACAAAATCCGTTCAACAACGTACTGACCAATGACGAAATCAAGGCCATCACGGCGCAGCAATTGGTGGATTTGTTGCGTGGGTTGTTTGACTATCCTCACAAAATCATCTATTACGGCCCTGCCGAAATGGCCACTTTCAAGGTCAATATGCGCAAACTTCACCCTCAAAGCAACGACGGGCTGAACGGTTTACCTGGTTCTAAACTATTTGCCAAACGCGCTACCGACAACAACGAGGTGCTTTTTGCCCACTACGAAATGGTACAGGCCGACATCAGTTGGATTCGCAACACGGAGTCGTACAACTCTACCCTCACGCCCACGGTTTCGATGTTCAACGAGTACTTTGGCGGCAATATGAGTTCGGTGGTGTTTCAGTCGCTGCGCGAAGCCAAGGCCCTGGCTTACTCCACGGGTGCGCTCTACATGACGCCCCAAAAACGCGGTGACAAATACACCCTCATGGGCTTCATAGGCACGCAGTCTGACAAAGTACACGACGCGATGGTGGGCATGAACGAGCTGCTCACGGAGCTACCACAAGCCCAGAATATGTTTGAACTGGCGCAAAAAAGCATCAAGAAAGGCATCGAAACGCAGCGCGTGCAGGGCATTGACATCATCTTCAACTACCTCAACGCCAAAGACAAGGGCCTCGACCTCGACGAACGCCAAGCCACCTACGAAGCCGCTGACCGCTTTACGTTCGACGACGTGAAGAAATTTCACGCCCAAAATCTCTCGGGCAAGCCCTACACTTACTGCGTAGTAGCCTCCGATAAAAAAGTAAAA
>JALOLW010000343.1 GCA_025455795.1 Spirosomataceae bacterium | reverse complement strand
CGAAACCCCGGTGGGCAAGGGCTTCAAGAGCGTAAATGTGCAATTGCGCCAATTATTTGATTTGTATGCCAATGTGCGCCCTTGCAAAAATATTGAAGGCGTAGAAACCCGCTTTCAAGGGGTTGATTTGGTGATTTTTCGAGAAACAAGTTGCTGTTTTATAGCTTTTTGCATCTCGGTCACCTGTTCTGCCACCGAAAACACAAACTGCTGTTCCATGCGTTTGGCAAACGTTCCCTGCAACAGCCAATTGGCGGTTTTGACGAGCGTATTGCGGGTTGATAAATCGTAATCCAAATTTTTTAGTGCAACGGTATTATCGGTGGCGTTGAAATAAGGAATGCCTTTCAAATAAATAGTGCCGTTGATGCTCCCTTTAAGCCCTGCTTTGATGACCATTTTTTCGTTTTGACCATAAATATCCACCTCCGTCACCTCTATTTGATACTTTCCGTTTTGAAAATCAAACTTTTTGCCCACAAACTGTTGCCCCGCCAGTTTGGAGGCTTCTTCGTAAGGGAGGGTACCGATGATGCCTATCTGAAAACCTTTCGGGATTTGGTCTGAAATAATAAGGTTGGGAATATCGGCGACGGGCTCGAAGACTGGCTTCTCGCCCGTGTAGGTCTGCGTAAATCCTCTTACGCCTATCGTAGCGCGAATTTTCCCGTTTTTGATGTCAAAAGGCGACATCAGAATATCAGATGGCGTAACAACGAGCCACGTACGAAACTCCTCCGATAACATTCGTGGCTCACGGATGAGGTTCCAGGCTTGTACAACGTAGGGCTTTATCAAAAATCCTTTCCGAATACTTTGGTCTATGGCTTGTGAGATACTCCCCAAATTTTCGGAGATTTTGCTGCTTACGATGCCTGTGATGGGAATTTCGATGCCTGCTACTTTGATGCTCGGTTTGGTCACCCACTCAAATCCCGCCGAGGCGGTTTGGGTACTGACTTGCCAATTGGGTTCGATACCAAAGCGCGTCAAAAATTTAAGATTGATTTGAAACTCGGTGGCTTGCGACCCGCTAATGCCCATCACCGTGTAGGCTTTTTCGGCCCATACTTTGAGCGGTACGGTGTAGTACAGCAGTGAGTCGCGGGCCTCCACGGTAATGGGTGCCCGTTTCCAGACTTTGGCTTTGAAGTTGTCTTTGTTGTCTTCAAAACTACCATCTTCATAAATCAATCCTTGTACCTGCGTGTTGAGCTGTTTGGCCACATCGGCTACCGACAGTTCTATCGGGATATTGACCACGGAGCGGTGTTTCTCGTTCTGAATGTCCATTTGGGTGTGCAAGTACGCCGCTGCTGGTGCTTTGGGTTGGGTAGAAGTGCCAGTAGGCTGACAACCCCAAAACAACATCGGCAATGATAAAACGACGGCAGCGCAAGAAAGAATGTGGGAAATGGAAGAATGTTTTTGGCAATTCATGGCAAATGTATTTGGCCACAAATTTACCAAATGAACACCGTGTCACTACTTCGCAATGCGATTTTTTTGTTAAAAAAGTGATGCTCTATCGCTATGCCAACCGCGTTCCGTTGGGGACGGGGCGTTCGACCTGTGCCAGCACCACCTCGCCCGTTGGTAAATAAAAGCCTGTTACCAAGACTTCTGACATAAAATCGGCGATTTGGCGCGGCGGGAAGTTGGTCACGCAGATTACTTGACGACCCAGCAATTCTTCCTTTGTGTATAAATGCGTAATCTGCGCCGAACTACGCTTCGTGCCAATCTCTTCCCCCAAATCCACCCACAGTTTATAGGCAGGTTTGCGGGCTTTGGGAAAATCTTCCACTTGCACAATCGTCCCTACACAAAGGGAAACTTTTTCAAAATCTTGCCAAGAAATGAGAGAATCAGTCATGATTTTGGGGAACAAGGAGAAAGGAAAAACGGAAAAAGTGCGGCACGACTCTTACTCGTGGCACGACTGAGAGTCGTGCCACGAGTCAAACAATCTGAACTTACTTTTTTACATTTACCCGTCGGAGTTGAAGGGCGTAGCCGTCAAGTTTGCCAAAAAGGATTTTGCCCGTTTCGTCTTTGCCCGCCTGGGTAGTAGCCATACGCTCCTACGGTTTCGTATTCACCTGCAAACATTTTGAGGAGACGTTTGAAGTTTTTGGTGGAGGTTTGAGCCTCGGTAGCGAGAATTTGTGGTACCCACAAAAAGGAGAGAATAAGGGAGGCTTTCATTCTGTTGGGTTGTTTTTAGAAACGATAGCTAAAAGTACTTTTTTTCAACTTTTTTTCCTACTTTTTCTTTCTTAAAACAAATTCTGTTTAACTTTATCTCGAAAAAACATGAACAAAGTTCAACAAAAAACCAAACTATTCAACAAAATACCTTTTCTTATGAGCAAAAAACTATACTTACTACTAATGCTCTTTGTGAGTAGTATAGGCGTAATGTGGGCCCAAACGGCAACGGTCACTGGTAAAGTCACGAGCAATGGGCAGCCTGTGCCGGGGGCTTCAGTGGCAGTAGCGGGTCTGACTATGGGTGGTACTGCCGATGCCGATGGCAACTACCGCATCAACAATGTTCCCGCAGGCCGGGCCGTCACGATTCGGGTGAGTGGTGTGGGCTACAAAAATTTGGAGGAAATCGTCACCCCAAAAGCCAACGAAACGCTCACGCTCAACGTGGATTTGGAAGAAGCGGCGCAGTTTTTGGGAGAAGTCATCGTGACGGGACTTTCTATCAATGCCAAACAGAAAGAGCTGGGAACTTCCCGCGCCAATGTCACCTCTTCGACCATCGAGAGTTTGCCCGCACCTTCGGTCGAAAATGCCCTCGTGGGGCGTCTGGCAGGGGTTGAAGCCTTCTCTACCGACGGTGCGCCGGGCGGCGGTTTTCGTTTTCGTATTCGCGGTGGCAACTCCATCTCGGGTTCTTCCGAGCCACTCGTGATTGTGGACGGGATTTTTATGGACAATGCCAACCGAAACACTACTTCGGGCGCGGCTGGTGGCAACAGTGCCACTGGTGCGGCTACCTTCGGGATGCAAAACGGCACGCGCGGCTTGGGTGCGCTCAACCCCGAAGACATCGAATCTATCGAAATCTTGAAAGGCGCGGCGGCGGCATCGTTGTACGGCTCGCGGGCAGCTTCGGGCGTGATTGTGGTCAAAACCAAAAGCGGTGGCAAGGGCAAGTTGAGCGTGGATTATTCACTCGACGCTGGTACGACGGAAGTGTCGCGCAACGTGGGCAAATACAAAATGGATTGGACAGGTGCACAAATCGAAGAATGGGCTACCCTTATCAATTCAGGACTTCCCGCCAACTCTACCGCCCGCCACACCGATGCCAACATTGCCCAGTACAAAATCAACCCAATGGTGGACTATCCGCTCGAACCGTTCCGTCAAGGCTCGTTCAATCGCCACACGGTTCGGTTGCAGGGTGGCACCAAAAAATTGGGTTACTACTTTTCTGGTAATCTCCAAAACACCCTCGGACACATCAAAGGCACTGATTTTAAGACCAAGGGGGGCTTGTTGAGCCTCAGCAGCGAGCCTTTGCGAGGGCTGTCGGTCAAGGTAAACATCAATTATCAAGATGCCGACCGCACGCAAACGGCTTCTGGTTCGCCGGGGTTCTTCGTACCCAACCGCTGGGCCAACGACGCCACTGTGATGCCTTTCATGCGTTTGCAGGATGCCAAAACCAACGTAGTCGGTATCAAAAATTCTGATGACTACGCTACCATCTCCCGCGAAAATATCTCGACGCGCGTCACACTTTCTGGAAATATCAACTACAAAATCCTCAAAAATCTCAGTGTGGACATCAACGCAGGCCTTGATAGGTCAAAAATAGACGGCTATACGCTCTATCCTTTGGCATTGGTTTCACTTTTCCCGACGGGTCGTTTGGACCGTGATTACGAAGAACTGACCCAAAAGACTTTGACGATGGGCTTGAACCACGCTTGGCAAATCAGCGATAAGTTTTACATCAAAAGTGCCGTAGGAACGCAGTACGACGACAACGAGCGTTTTTATGACTACACCCGTTGGCAAACACTCACCCCCGGCAAAGACCCCCGCGATACGACCAACTACACCGCTCCCCAACGCCCGGGCTTTTTCCAAGTGCTGCCCATTGTTCGTACCCTCGGTATTTACTTTAACGAAACGATTGGTATTGGTGAAAAACTATTTTTGAACATCGGCGGACGTTTTGACAGAAGTACCTCATTTGTAGAGCGTTCATTCTTCTATCCACGGGCTTCGTTGAGCTATCAAATCGTGCCAGAGCTTCGTGTGCGTGGGGCTTTTGGTATGTCAGGTACGCAGCCTGCCCCTTATCTTTCTACCCTGACCTATCGTTCAGTAGGCGGAGGATGGAATGGCAGCGGTTCGCATTATGTTCCCAACACCGCACCCGTGCCAGAGTTGAAGCCAGAAACACAACGCGAATTGGAATTTGGGGTTGATGCCAACCTTTTTCAAGGCCGCCTCAACGTCGAAATGACCTACTACAAAAAGACTTTCGACGATTTGCTCCTCAATGCCCCCACCAATCCCGCCCTCAACTACGGCCTGACAACGGGAGTGCGCAACGTAGGCTCGATGTACAACCGTGGCATCGAATTGGCCATCAACGCCACGCTGATTCAAACCGACGACTGGAACTGGAACGTCGGCTTGACGGGGGCAACGCTCCAAAACAAGATGACCAAAATGCCACAACCTCCGACCCCAATCCC
>JALOLW010000342.1 GCA_025455795.1 Spirosomataceae bacterium | reverse complement strand
GGCGGTACGAATCAAACTTTCGTCCTTTTTCTCAAATCTCCCCCCCGGAAACGCCATCTGCCCCGCGTGGACCCCATCGTAAGTGGGACGCAAAATAAGCGGCACGAAGATTTGGTCACGATAAGGATAAAATAAAATCAACACCGCACTTTTTCGCGTTTTTTCGTTGGGTTGGACGTTGAGTTTCAACCTTGTCGCAGAAACCATTTTGAGGTGCGCTTCTCTCCCGGGCAAAGGTTGTTTCAACCTGACCTCTAACGATTCTTGTAAGTCACTGAAACTCATTGGTGCGTGTATGTTTGATGATTATTGCTATTTAAAGACCACAATGACGATTTTCTAAGTATATTGGATTAGCCATATTTCTTGACCAACTGCTCGGCCACGAAAGTCCCATCCAAAGCCGCCGACATAATGCCCCCCGCGTAGCCCGCGCCCTCGGCGCAGGGAAACAAACGCGCCGTTTGGACGTGTTCGGCGGTATCGCGGTGGCGCGGGATGCGCACGGGCGACGAAGTGCGGCTTTCCACGCCAATCAGTTGGGCGTCGTTGGAAACATAATGACGCATTTTTTTGCCAAAGTCCATTAAGCCTTGTCGCAGCGGCTCGGCGATGTGGGCGGGCAGGTACTCGCGCAGGTCGAGCGACTGCAACCCCGGCTGATAGGAAGTGTCAAGCAAGTCGGGTGAGGTTTTGCGTTGGACAAAATCGAGTACCCGTTGGGCAGGGGCGGTTTGGCGGCCATTCATCAACTGACAGGCGCGTTGTTCGATGCTTTTTTGGAGTTCCATCCCCGCCAACGCCCCAAAAGCCCTAAACGGCTTCAGGTCTTGGTCTTCGATGCTGACCACCATGCCCGAATTGGCAAAGCGCGAATCGCGCCGCGAGGGCGACATGCCATTGACCACCAACTCCCCCGGCGCGGTAGCCGAAGGCACAATAAACCCGCCCGGACACATGCAAAACGAAAACACACCCCGCTGCACGTTTTGGTAGTGGGTTTGTGTCACCAAACTGTACGACGCGGCGGGCAAGTACGGCCCGCGCTCGTCGCAGCGGTACTGAATACTATCAATCAGTTTTTGGGGATGCTCAATGCGGACGCCAATGGCAAAGGGTTTGGCTTCAATCAAAATATCGCGGCGTTGGAGCAGTTCAAAAATATCACGCGCCGAGTGTCCCGTGGCCAAAATCACCCCAATTCCCACAAACTCCCGCCCGTCGGCAGTGACGACTCCTTTGATAATGGGGGAATGAGTGAATGGTGAATGAGTGAATGACGGGGCCGCCCGTGCAGTGAATGGTGATTGAGTGGATTTGGTACGCCGATGCGGCTGGTGTTGGACTATAAAATCCGTGACTTTGGTCTCGAAATGTACTTCACCGCCTGCTTGGAGAATGCTCTCGCGCATGGCCGCGATGAGGGGTGGGAGTTTGTTGGTACCGATGTGCGGGTGTGCGTCGTACAAAATCTGTTCTGTCGCACCGTGGGCGACCATGATTTCGAGCATTTTGCGGATGTCGCCGCGCTTGTTGGAGCGCGTGTACAGTTTGCCGTCGGAGTACGTACCCGCGCCCCCTTCGCCAAAGCAGTAGTTGGAATCAGGATGCACGACGTGGTCTTTGTTGATAGCGGCCAAGTCGCGCCGCCGCGCGCGTACATCTTTGCCGCGCTCCAAAATGACGGGTTTGTAGCCCAGTTCAATGAGCCGAATGGCCGCAAACATCCCCGCAGGACCACAGCCCACAATGACCACCGTGGGTTTTTGGGATACGTCTTGGTAATTTTTTTGGTACGAGATAGCGGGTGTAGGTGCTTCATCCACAAACACTTCCGCTTGCAGATTGACCTTGATTTGCCGCGAGCGGGCATCTATGGATTGGCGGATTTTGCGAACAAGCAATGCCTCGGAATCAACCACGCCCAACTGCTTGGAAACGTAAGCCGTAAAAGCCGCTTCATCCAGCGCGATTTCGGGCGGGAGGGTGAGTTGTAGGGTGTGGTGCATCAGACTTTCAGCGCGGTTTCGTGTTTGATTTCGCTCATCACAAAGATACTGTGCGTGTTGCCAATTCCCTCCAATGCCCCCAATTTATCCATCAAAAAACGTTGGTACGCGGGCATATCGTCCACCACGATTTTGAGCATAAAATCGTACTCTCCGCTGATGTTGTAGCACTCCGTCACCTCCTCAAAACTCAGTACCGATTTCACAAACCGCTCACCGTTGAGGCGGCTGTGTTCTTTGAGCGATACGTTGCAGAAAGCAATCAAATTCTTCCCGATTTTCTCCCGTGATATAAGCGCGACGTACTTTTTGATGATGCCTTCTTTTTCCAACTTCCTCACGCGCTCATACACGGGTGTGTAGGAAAGATTAAGATGCTGCGAAAGCTCTTTGGTGGTGAGGAGCGCGTTTTCTTGTAACAATCGCAGGATGGAGCGGTCGGTGGCGTCGAGTTTTGTCATAGATAGTTTTTGGTAAAATGTTTGTAATAGTGATTTATGATGGCAAAATTACGTAAAAATAAAATGACGAATAGATAAATTATCCAAAATAAAAAACAAATACAAAACTAATCATCTTTTCAAGATTAGATTTACAGCTTTTGCGCTAATTTTGTACTTTATTAAGAAACCCCTATCGTCATGGCTACCTCTGATGTTTTGAACAGGCTCTCTCAACTCACCCCCGATAGTCAGCGGCTTTGGGGTAGTATGAGTGTCAATCAAATGCTGACGCACGTCACCGACCAAATCAGGATTTGTTTGGGCGAGTTGCCTTCCAAACCGCGCGGTAGTTGGCTCACGCGCAAAATTGTGGGTTGGATAGCGGTAAACATCCCGCTCCAAATGCCCAAAAACATGAAGACCATCGCCGAGCTTGACCCCAACAAAAAATACATGACGCAACCGACTGATTTTCAGGAAGATTTTGACACGTTGATTGCATTATACAACAAAATGCTCAAGCTGCCCGAAACGCATCATTTTGAGCATCCTGTGTTTGGCAAATTGTCCAAAAAAGAAGTCATCAAACTCACCGATATTCACTTAGACCACCACTTGCGGCAGTTTGGAGCGTGAACGAAAGATGCAATGAATACGTTTCTAAGCGAAAAAATAAATGAAATCATGGCAACAATTCAAAAACCGCTATCGAATGTTCAAGTAGAACTATTGAAACTCTTTGCAACCAACATGAGCGATGAGGACATTAGGGATCTACGCAGCCAATTAGCCCAATTTTACGCTAAAAAATCAATCGAAGCAGCCGATAAGATTTGGGATGAGCGAGGTTACACCAATGAGTTGATGCATGAGTGGCTCAACGAAGAAAACCAATAGTATGAAGTTGGTGATAGACACGAATGTTTTGTTGGTGAGCATATCATCTTATTCCCGCTTTCATTGGCTATATAGAGCTATAATAGAGGGGAAAGTGACGCTTTTTATTACCAACGAAATAATGTCAGAATATGCAGAAAAGTTGTTAGAAAAATTAAATACAAAAACCGCCTTTACAACGCTCAGAATGCTTGTTGAACTCGATAATGTAGTTCAAACAACTATTTTTTATCATTTTAATCTAATCCAAACAGACCCCGACGACAATAAGTTTGTTGATTGTGCTATTGCCGCAAATGCCGATTGGCTCATTACGAATGACAAGCACTTTAATATTTTGAAAGACATTGACTTCCCAACCGTTAATGTGATTCGATTGGAAGACTCTGAACAACATTTTGTCAAATCTCTAAGATAGAACCAAGTGCCTAAGCATGAGAAAGTATCTCTTCTTTTTGCTGAATTTACTGGGAATCAGTGCGGTGGCGCAGAAGATTCCGAGTAGTGAGCGGTCGAGGGTGGCGGTGGCGCGGGTCATGCCCGCTTTGCAGCAAGAGTTGAGTCGAGGGGGATTTCGGTGGGGCAGCCCGCTGTTTATCAGAATCATCAAAGAAAAGGGCGTTTTGGAATGTTGGCTTAGAAAAGGAAATCAATTTGCACGGTTTAAAACCTATCCAATTTGTCACTTTTCTGGCGAATTAGGTCCCAAAACCAAACAAGGCGACAACCAAGCCCCCGAAGGATTTTATGAGGTGCGACCCGCCCAAATGAATCCCAACAGTAGCTATCACTTGTCGTTCAACTTGGGATATCCCAACGCCTACGACCGCGCTCACGGGTACACAGGAAGCGCATTGATGGTACACGGCAACTGCGTTTCCATAGGCTGTTATGCCATGACCGATGGGAAAATAGAAGAGATTTATACCCTCATGCAAGCGGCTTTCGAGGGCGGCCAAAAAGTAGTACAAGTGCATTGTTTTCCGTTTGAAATGATAACGGAAAATCTGAGCAAATACGCTGATAATAAGCGTTTTGCATTTTGGCAAAACTTGGCCGTGGGTTATCAGCTATTTGAACAAAACCTCACACCGCCCCGTGTGGACGTGAGGAGTAGGAAGTATGTTTTTGAGTAACAAAAAAGATAAAACCATGAGCGAACTAATCTTAAAATACAACAGCTTAGATGATTTTGGAAAGCAAGAACTGATGGACTTTCTTGATTTTCTGGTGTTAAAAAAGAAGCCATTGGCAACTTTAACAAAAAATGGCTACAAAGAAAAGATTTTGCAAGTATCGTTCTCTGACAATTTTTGTGGTACGTATATTCAACCTCACCCTAAATCCCTCTCCTGTCAGGAGAGGGACTATGTACTGCCCCCTTCTCCTGGCA
>JALOLW010000341.1 GCA_025455795.1 Spirosomataceae bacterium | reverse complement strand
GGTAATAAATACAGGAGTACAGTATTTTACAGCCCAAGTTAGCAAAGCGGATCAACTAGATATAGACTCGACCCCCAACAACGGAGTAGAGACGGAAGATGATTTTGACCGTACTTGTGTCACAGTGCCTGTCCCAATTTGTGTAGGACAGATATATGAATTAAGTATTCCGTCCAATCTAACAAATATCCAGTGGTTTAAGGACAATCAACCTATTACCAATGCGACTACTTCGACCCTCCAAGTGACAACAGCAGGTTCGTATCGCTTTACCGCTACCAATGTAACTTGTCCAACGGTAGGTTGTTGCTCATACATTTTCTTTGAAGGTGACTGTTGTCCCACAAATCCGATATGTGTGCCATTTACAGTAAGAAAGATTAAAAGCAAGTAGGAATAATAATTGAACTTTGGTTAACACTTTTTATAACCAAACTCTTACAAGATAGGCAATTTTTAAATAGAGTAGAGTAAAACAGTCATAACAGGGCATCTAATTATGCCCTGTTATACTTATGTTTATGCAGATTGAGTTAATTTTAATAAACCATGCTTTTTTTCTGCTCTCCATGCACCGTCGTTCTTTTCTACAAATAAGCGCGCTTTCGGGCGGATTTTCGTTGGTCAATACGCCATTTTCTTGGGCAAGCCCGTCGGGTGTGGCCGAGCGCAAGCCCGCTTGGCTTCTCGAATGGGTCAAAATCAACGATGATATTTTACCTAACTATGTCCCCCTCCGCATCACCGACCCCAAGTCGCAAGCGTTTGGGGGCTTCAAAGATGCCGACGACATCCCCAATGTCCACAGCACGTCGAGTTTTGTGCAACGGTCACTTTGGGCAGTTGCCACCCCTGAATCGGCTTACTATCAGTCCAAAACGCAACTTTATCAGGTAGAATTGGCACTCAAATACCTGCTCAAAGCGCAGCACCAAGACGGTACAATAGACCTGCTCACGACCAATTTCCACTCTACTCCCGATACGGGCTTTTTGGTCAATTACCTTTCGCCTACTTATCGGCTGGTCGCAGCTACCAAAACCACCGAGGCAAGTACGGTACTCAATTTGCTTAAAACTTTTCTTCAACGCGCAGGTGAAGCACTCATCGTGGGCGGTATTCACACGCCCAACCACCGTTGGGTAGTGTCGGCAGGATTGGCCAATCTGTACCAAATTTGGCCTGACTCGCGCTACCGTCAGCGGGCAGAACAGTGGCTGGCCGAGCATATTGACATAGACCCCGACGGTCAGTACAACGAGAAAAGCAGCTACATTTATTCGCCCCTTACCAACCGCGTGCTGCTCACCGTGGCCAAGGGTTTCAACAAACCCGAACTCATAGACGTGGTGCGCCGCAACCTCCAAATGACGATGTATTATGTGCATCCCAATGGCGAAGTAGTGACCGAAGCCTCTGGCCGTCAAGACAAAGCCGTGACGGGAACGATGGAGGGCTATTATCAGTGCTATCGCTTTATGGCACTGCACGACAACAGCGGCGAGATGGCCGCGATGTGTCGGCTTATCGAAAAAATGGCAGGTAAAAAAATCGCGTCGTACATGGATGCGTTTTTGGAAGACCCGATACTTTGGAAAGAACTCCCCCCAAGCGCGGCCTTGCCTACGCATTATGCACGGGCGTTTACCCACTCGGGCGTGGTGCGGATTCGGCGGGGCGAGTGGGATACCACCATTTTGGCCAAAAACCCCACTTGGCTTACCTTTCACAAAGGCAATGCCGTGCTGCAAGGCATGAGAATAGCGGCCTCGTTTTTTGGCAAAGGACAGTTTCAATCCGAAAAAATAGAACAAATAGGCAATAGCTGGGTGCTAACTTCCTCGCTCGAAGGGCCTTATTATCAGCCGTTTGATGCCGCCCAAATTGCCCCCGATGGCGATTGGGAAAAAATGCCCCGCGACAAACGCCCCCAAAGTGAAGTACAAAAACTCACCACTACCATCAAAATTACCGAAACCGACCAAGGCGTAGAAATCGAATTGAGCTTGACGGGAACCGACGGCGTGCCAGTGGCGTTGGAGTTGATGTTTAGGGCGGGCGGGACGTTGGCAGGAGTAATGCCGCATCCTACCCGCGACAAAGCCTTCCTACTTCACACCGACGAAGGCAGCTACACCGTAGGCACGGACAGTATTCGGTTTGGCCGTGGCCGCGCCGAACACAAAAACGTACAACTGCGCGGGGCGTTGCCTTTTACCGACACGCCTACGGTATTTTTGACGGGTTTCACGCCTTTTCAGCATACCATCAAATTGTCTTAATGCAATGAAAGAAAAACCACTCACTGAACTTACAACCGAAGAACTCAAAACCAAAGAGAGCCAACTTAAAAAAGTAGCCATCGTCATGGGCGTATTTATTGCGTTGATGGTGCTGTCAGGGGTATATCTTACCATAAAACAAGGTCCTTCGGTATTTACGGTCATGCCAATAGCATTTCTTGCCATTTTGATTGGGAATGTCAGCAATTCGCGAAAAGTGCAAAAAGAGATTGCGTCGAGAAATGCGTAGCTTTGCCGCGTAGTTTTTGATGCAACACAGATGAAAATTGCCATTCCGCAAATTCGCCCCGTCAAAGGCGACATTGAAACCAACCTCCAACGGCACGCCGACTTTGTGCGTTTGGCGGTAGGTCATGGCGTGTCGTTGATGTTTTTTCCAGAACTTTCGCTCACGGGTTACGAACCCACGCTTGCCCATGCACTGGCCACAACCAAATACGACAAGCGGTTAGAGATTTTGCAAAACCTTAGTAATGAGCATCAAATCGCACTCGGAGTGGGGCTTCCCACGCGCAGCGACGAGGGTGTACGTATCAGTATGGTGATTATTCTACCCAACGGAACTCGTCTGCTTTACTCCAAACAACTGCTTCATCCTGACGAGTTACGGTATTTTGTGGCAGGAGAGCAACTTGTACTTCTTCCGTATCGCAACCAGTTTATCGCACCTGCTATTTGCTACGAATCTCTTGTGCCAACACACGCCGCCACGGCTGCTATGGCAGGGACAGCGATTTATTTTGCGAGCGTGGCCAAGTCGGTGAAGGGTGTCGAAAAAGCCAAAGCGCACTATCCAATCATCGCCCAAACGCACAAGATGATGGTGTTGATGGCCAATTGCGTCGGCACCTGCGATGATTTTGTGGCGGCGGGACAGTCGGCCGTTTGGAATCAACAAGGTGAATTGATAGGCCAACTCAACGCCACCGAAGAGGGAATTTTGATATTGGATACAGAAACAGACCAAGTGACTCAGCTAAACATAAACTTACAGAATCAGTGAATTATAATCGTTTTTTGCCCTTTGTGGCTTTGCTTGCGGTGTACGTGATAGGCGGCTATGCCATTGACATCATGGATATTGATGCGGCCCAGTACGCCAATATTGGTCGTGAGATGTCAGACAACAACAATTTCTTGGAAGTGCAGTACCGTGGCGAAGATTATTATTTGGACAAACCCCCGTTGCTTTTTTGGCTTACTGCCTTGATTTTCAAACTATTTGGCGCGTACAATTTCACCTACCGACTTGTGCCAATCCTTTCTACGCTGTTCGGGCTGTACGCGATTTATCGTTTTTGTAAGCTGTACTATTCGGAGCAAGTGGCCTACATCGCCGCGCTCGTGATGGGGAGTTGTCAGGCGTTTTTTCTGATGAACCACGATGTGCGCTGCGACACGTTGCTCACCAACTGCGTGACGGTGTCGGTGTGGATGCTGGCGGAGTACCTTAAACCCCACCTTCAGTCCCGCAAGTGGAAGTGGTTGATAGGAGCCTTTGGGTTTATGGGGCTGGGAATGTTGGCCAAAGGCCCTATCGCCGTGATTGTGGTAGGCGCGGCATTTTTTGTGGATTTCGCCCTCAAAAGAGACTGGAAACAGATTTTTCGGTGGGAGTGGCTCGTCGGAATTTTGGCAACGGGCGTGGTTTTAATTCCCTACTGCATCGGGGTTTATCGTCAATACGGCGATGAAGGTTTGTATTTTTTCTTTTGGAAACAGAGCTTCGGGCGCATCACGGGCGAGAGCGAGTGGAGCAACAGCCCTGGGCTTCTTTTCCAAACCCAAAACTTTCTGTGGAGTTTTCTGCCGTGGGTGTTGGTGTTTGCGTTGGCACTATTTGCGCGCATCAGAGAGATTGTAAAAAATGGTTTCAAAATCGCTTCTTCCGACGAAGCCATTTCGTTGGGTGGATTTGTGTTGCCATTTGCGGCACTTTCTACGGCACAGTATCAGTTGCCGCATTATACGTTTGTGGTGTTTCCGTTGGCTGCCGTACTGACGGCGCGGTATTTGGAGCAGTGCATGGCGGATTACAAATCCGCTGGCTCTTGGGTCGGGATTACAAATCCCGACCAGCATGCAAAACGTAGTATTCCGTTTGCTGTTCCGCGCGTTGCGCTGGTTGTTACTTCTTGCGTGATGGTGCTGGTCGTTTTGATTTTATCAGTATGGGCATTCCCGCTTCAAAGCATCGTACTTTGGATGGTTTTTGGTTTGCTTACTTTCTTGATTTTCAGGCTTTATAGCAAAAAACGCCCTCCATTTTCACAGATGGTTTTCGCGCCTTTCTTGACGGCGATTGCGGCCAATCTGATGCTCAATGCCCACTTTTATCCGTCGCTGTTGCCGTACCAAACAGGCTCTCAGTTGGGCCAAAAAATCATGCGAGAGCAGGCTGTACCGCTCGACCGTTTTTATAAGTTTGATGTACTACCCGCCGCCGAATACCAGATTTTTCACGATGCGCTTGATTTTTACACGCGGCATACCACACCTGTTGTGCGCCGCGCTACGCAGATAGATTCGTTGGCGCAAAATAGCGACGTGTGGCTATTTACGGAGAAAAAAGGGTTGGCGGCTTTACAGCAGCAAAACCTCCAAGCCGATACGTTGTGGCAGCACGACCGCTTCCACGTCACGGGGCTGACGCTGCCGTTTTTAAACCCCGCCACTCGTCTCCAAGAAACCTCCAAACAGTATTTGGTTCGCGTCAAAAAACTATCGAAGTAAAACCTCGGCAGGAATACCTAATTTTTGATGAAAAAGCTGTGCTATTCGTAAAGTCAGGGGCTTTTTGCGACTGAGTAATGCAGATACGTAACTTTTACTACCTATCCAAATCGCCAAATCCTTGTTTTTTATGCCCTTTTCCTCCATTTTTAGTTTTACAGCTTCAATGGCGTCAGGAGTAGGAATAGCATAATGTTCGTCTTCGTATGCTTTGATAAGCAGCAAAGCCATTTGAACTTGTTCTCCGAGTGTACTATCAAAAGATACACCCGCGTCAAAC
>JALOLW010000340.1 GCA_025455795.1 Spirosomataceae bacterium | reverse complement strand
ATGTATCTATATTTTGAAGAAGGATTTATGACGATTGCCATTGCTCGGCAGGGGCAGTTGTTGATATGCAACAAATTCCCTTACAAGACTTCTGCCGACATGGCCTATTTTGTGGTCTTTGTGCTGGACTCGCTCCAACTCAAAACAGCAGACCTGAAAACCTATCTATACGGTGAAATCACGGCCTATTCGGAAGAATATCAGCTCATTAAAAAGTTTTTATTGTCGCCCCATTTTGGTACGTATCCTGCTGGCTTGGTTTTTGGAGAGGCGTTTGAAAACTTACCCGAACACCGCTATTATACGCTTTTTAATATGCCTTTTGTCACTTCAAACCCTTAACTTATGAAGCGCGTTGCACTTTTCCCAGGCTCATTTGACCCTTTTACCAAAGGACACGAAGACATTGTTTTGAGAGGACTGCGGCTGTTTGATGAAGTGATAGTAGGGATAGGACACAACTCCACTAAAAAGCGATATTTTCCAGTCGAGATGATGAAGCAGCTTATTGAGCAGACTTTCGAGGCTTATCCTGCCGTGAGTGTAGTCACCTACGACGACCTCACCGCCAAAACAGCGTTTGAGTTTAATGCACGTTTTTTGCTTCGAGGGCTACGCAACACGACCGATTTTGAGTATGAAAACAGCATCGCTCAAGTCAATAGACACGTCAATGAAGAACTGGAAACGGTTTTTCTGATTACATCGCCACATTTAGCACCTATCAGCTCTACTATCATTAGAGAGCTGCACAAATACGGCCACGATGTCAACGAGTTTCTGCCTTATCAACTTACCACTTTGGCGTAGCTTTCTTGCTACCGTTGGCGATTTCGGGGTCGTATTTGACAAAAATATTGATCCACACCAGCCTTCCCCACCGAAAAAACAACGGCTGGCTCAGTAAAATGACTGGCACCAGCACTCCCAAAACGTAATAAATGTTGAGTTTGAGCAGGACAATAAACAGAATAATGCTCGCCGCTATCAACGCCGAATAAAGCAAATAACTGCCGTACATTCCCCCGAAATAGAAGCCAGGTTCACGCTCAAAAGATTCGCCGCATACACTACATTTGGTATTCATTTTGTCGTAATACTTCCATGAGAGCGCATTGTCTGTCTTAAAAAAATGCCCTTTGTGGCAGCGTGGGCAGCGGTTGTGCAAAATACTGTAAACTTTGGTACCTTGAAGCATGACAAACCAAAAATGAAAGGTGAGGTATTGAGAGGACTGTACTTCAATAACACACCCTTCTACCTATTTAGTGCCTTTGGCGTTCAAAAAAGCTTTTGATTGAGTAAGCCGTATTCTACCGCTTTGGCGTAGGTTTTGGTACGTAGTGCGTCGCTTGCTTGCGCCCACTCGCGCGCGTTGTGGACGTTGCTTCCCATCAAAGAAACCATCCCTTCCTGAACAAGTCGCTCGGCCAACTGCCGCGTCGCAAAATGGCTGTGCTGCCACGCGCCTATGTTTACTTGGAAAAGCACCCCGTGGTCGCGCAGTTGTCTGACAATCCCAAAATCTTGCTGCAAATAGTGGTAGCGTTCGGGGTGCGCCATCACTGGCACTATTCCACGGGCGTTGAGCATTTGTAACACTTCGTTGAGAAACAAGGGGATACCGATGATATTGGTTTCAAAGAGAAGGTATTTGTTGGCAATAAGCAAGAGGGGTTGTTGAGACTCTATTTTGGCCACCAGTGATACGTCCAAGTAGTATTCGGCGGCGACTTCTACTTCGATGTTGATATTTCTACTCGCCAGGGCTGATTTGAGCTGTTGATACGCAAACAAAATACCCTCGTTGGTATTGTTGTAAAAATCACCCATGATGTGCGGTGTCGCTACTACTTTACGCACACCGTAGGCGGCCATTTCTTGAAGGAGTACAATACTTTCGTCTAAGGTGGCAGGGCCGTTGTCGAGTCCGGGCAAAACGTGAGCGTGCACATCTACTGCAAAAACAGGCAGTCGAGGGCGTTCGGTGATGGAGCGTTGTCGTTTTAAAAATTGGAAAGGCATGGCAAAATTCAGCTTTTCTGGTCGAGCAAAAGGATGCTGTTACCATTCTCTTTTCACGAATTGTGCCAAAAATGCTTCAAATATTTTTTTTGTTGTTTTTGGGCTTTATAGTAAACAAACGCTACGAAATCTACCTTGAAGAAGAAGGTATAAGTGTGCGCCAAATAAAATTTGGTACGCAAATTGCTAAACAAGCCTTCGCCCTATATAGAAGCCAAGAACTCCTTGAAGGAGGGAAGTTGGAGGTCTTTGTCCGAAACAATGGGGTTGGATACTTGCCAGTCTATTTTCAAATCGGGGTCATTGAAAATAATTCCACCTTCGGAGGGTTTGTGGTAGAAGTTGGTACACTTGTAGATAAAAACGGAGTCTTCTAATGCGGCAAAGCCGTGCGCGAAGCCTTCTGGAACATAAAACATATTTTGGAGAGCAGAATCAAGGATGACGGCTTCGTGTTGGCCAAACGTAGGCGAATCGGGGCGAATATCTACCGCAATGTCAAGCACTTTGCCCGTGAGGGCGCGTACCAGTTTTCCCTGTGCATTGGGTTCCCGCTGAAAATGTAACCCACGCACGACGCCTTTTTTTGAAAATGACTGGTTGTCTTGAACGAGGTTGTAAGGAAGTCCTGCTTCTTGGTAGTTGCGTTTATGGAATACTTCATAAAAATACCCTCTTTCATCCCTAAAAACCGCTGGTATAATTTCTACCAGTCCTTCAATAGATTTTTTTATAACTTGCATCAGTCACATTTTATTTTTAAAGGCGCAAAAATAGATAATTCTCCTTAGATGACGAAAAAAAGAATATACTGGACGTGCCAAATACTGGGGTGGTCGGCGCTGATGTTTCTCGAATTGTGGATTTCGACTTTCGAGATTCCGTTTGAGTGGGATGATTTCTACTTTGCCTTGGCCAATATATTGGTGTGTATTTTGCTTACGCATTTTTATCGGTTGGTCATTACGGAGCGTAACTGGGTCACGCTGCCGATGTACCGGCTTTCGATTAGAGTCGTACTCTCTGGAATTATACTGGGGTTGATTATGACGCTTATCAATTTCCCAGTTGATTTGGTCACGTTTCGAGACATCATCAGCAGTGAGCCGTATTTATTTTTGGGGCAGTGGATGTCGTGGGCCAAAAGCATGTTTACCTGGGTGTTGGCTTATACCGTGTATCATTACGTAGAAAACAACCGCTCTTCCGAAATCGAAAAAATCCTGCTTCAAACGTCGGTCAAAGAGACCGAAGCCAAAATCTTGAAGTCACAGCTAAATCCTCATTTTGTGTTCAACGCGCTCAATTCTATTCGTGCGCTGATTTCAGAAAACCCCACCAATGCCCAGCAAGGCATCACGCAGCTTTCCAATATTCTGCGTAACTCGCTGCTGGCCGACCGCCGCAAAACCGTTGAACTGCGCGAGGAACTCAAAACCGTGCAGGATTATTTGGCCTTAGAAAAAGTACGTTACGAAGACCGCCTCACTTCCGATTTTCACATTGACCCCAAAACCACGTATTTACAAATTCCGCCCATGATGCTCCAAACCTTGGTCGAAAACGCCATCAAGCACGGGGTACAAAAGGCCACCAACGGGGGATTTGTACAGGTGGCTACTTTTTTGGAAAATGACCACCTTCACATCAATATTCGTAACACGGGCATCCTCAAAGCCAAAGACAAACCCGTGGACAAACAAAAAGAAGCGAGTGGTTTTGGCCTCGAAAACACCGTCCGCCGCCTTCAACTCCTCTACGGTGAAGAAGCCACGCGGTTTCGGATTTTTCAGGAATCAGACGAAGTGGTACGTGCCGAAATCATCCTTCCCACCCAAACCGAAGGAATTTTTAGAAGCAGCCAGCGTTTGGAAAGCAGCGTGAAGCTGTAATATATTTTCAAGGCGTAGTTTTCTTCGTATTTCTCAATCCATTCGGTGCGAAAGGGTATCAATAATAGAAAACTATCGGACAAGTTTGCTACCCATTTTGAAAGATTGTGCGACAGAATAATCACTCAACCGATTGTCAGTATCCCAAATCCGTACTTTCCAAAAATAAGTTTTGCCTGCTTCGAGTGGCTTGCCATTGAAAGAAACATTACGGGACTGGTTTTTACGCATTTGTCCGCTGTTCCACACATCGCCGATGTTGTTTTCGATGTTGTTTTTACTGCTTGCTACCAAAATCTGATAGGCTTTTTGGGTAACGGCTTCTTTGGGGACTGTCCATGCGAATTCGGGCGTAAAATCTTTGATGGCCACTTGCGACGGTTTTCTGATATACTCCATTGTCAGGCCAGTCGGAATACCAGAGTAAGGGTCTTTGAATTTTTGAATCAAGTTGTCGGTTTTTGTCCTCAACTTAGTCAGCGTTTGGGCGTATTTTGGATTTTTTGCCAAATTGTTGATTTCATCAGGGTCGTTTTTGAGGTCGTATAGTTCTTCCCACGATTTGTCATTGACATACCTAAAATATTTATAATCAGTCGTTCTGATGCCTTCGCTGGGGGGTATGTTGTCAAACTCCCACAGGTGTTCTATCAACACTTCGGTTCGACCCAAGGTTTTGGTTTGGGTTTTTACGATGGGCAGAAGGCTTTTGCCTTGATAGTTTTTGGGTGGCTGAATTGTGGCAAAATCGGTGATAGTTGAGGCGATGTCGGTGTTCAGTACCATTTCGTCAATGTCTTGATGCTTGGCCTTGGGGTCGTAAATAATGAGCGGGACCC
>JALOLW010000339.1 GCA_025455795.1 Spirosomataceae bacterium | reverse complement strand
AAGGGGCTTTTTTTACCTCAACGCATCAAAACAGCCGTATTTTGTCAAACGACTGCCCCAAGATTTGTTTGGCGTCGGCTTGTAGCCAATCTTGCATGAGCGAGGCATAAATCTGACGGAAGTCCAGCTTGTATTTCAAATCGCCGTTGTCCAAGTCAGTCAAATCAGGGGCCTCGGTCAAGACGGGGCGGGTGCGGCGGGGGCCACCTATCAAAAAGACGTTGTTGGCCGTGCCGTGGTCGGTGCCGTTGGAGGCGTTTTGCTTCACTCGACGCCCAAACTCGCTGAATGTCATCAACATTACATCGTCCATGCGGTTGTTGGCTTTGAGGTCTGTCATAAACACACTCACGGCGTCGGCGTACTGGCGCAGCAGGCGGTCTTGTTGGTCGTTTTGGCGGATATGCGTGTCAAAACCCGATAGCGACACGTAATACACACTCGTACTGACCCCCGACGTAATCAACTCGGCAATGGTTTTGAGGCTTTTGCCGAGCTCGGTTGAGGGGTACATCATACGTGATTTATGCACTTTGGCTTTGCTATGCACATACTCTGCCGAAGACATCGTCTCTGCCAAAGTTTTGTACAGGTAGGCGACACTTTCGTGGTCGTCGGCGGGAGGGAGGTGTGCTATGTTTTTGACAAAAGCGTTTTGGGTTTGACCGTAGAGTTTTTCAGGATTGGTGAGCGAGAGGCCATTGGTCTTTTCGCCTTTCAACGCCAAACTCAGCGTATCGTCTATTTCCAACGCTTGGTGAGGCAGGCATTGGCCACGATGACATTGCGCGTCGAGGTACCGTCCAATCCAGCCCGTACTGAGGTATTGGTCAGACCCGCTGCCCGTCTGCCAAATGTCCATGGAGCGGAAGTGCGAGCGGTCGGGATTGGGGTAACCCACGTTGTTGATGACACTCACCAAACCACCGTCGTACAATTCTTTGATTTTTTCGAGGGCAGGATTCAGCCCTATTTCGTCGTTGAGGCGCAACACTTCCTCGCGTTTGATGGCAATAGTAGGCCGTTCTCGATAATAAACGTCGTTGCGAAATGGTACTACGGTATTGAGACCGTCGTTGCCGCCTGATAGCTGCACAATGACCAGCACCTTCCCGTTTTGGGGCGCGTAGCCCAAATGTTGCTGTTCGTAGGCTTTCAAACTTGGTATTCGGGTAAGCTCATCAAGGCGATAGTGGTTTGTTTTACTTGTTCTTCGTGGCTTTTGCCTTCGTTGCGTTGGCTTATATTTTTTAACACCTGCGCGTTTATCGGTACTTGTATCAAATACGATGCCAACGTTTGAGGGAGTGTTTCGGAAGGCTCTTTTTCAAACGTCTTGGCCCATTGCGCCCAGTCTATTTTTAGGTCAAACTTGGCTTTGCGCTGTATTTTTTCTTCGTTGGCGTCACCATCATCTTTTACGCCGACGGCGAGGGTTTCGTTGCGAAAAAACGCTTGCGGCAACTGCATTCTTGTCAAAAGGCTCGAACTGTCTATCCACGTTTTACCGCCTGCCCAGCCCGCCACGTTGGGCGGAAAAAACAGCACTTGTCCCAGCACTTTCTGCACGTAAAGCACGGGGGCTTTGTCGTCAAACTGCACGCCCAACGTCCGTTTCATGCCTGCCAATAGTTCCACGGGCGACTTGATTTGGGCACCGAGGTGGTCGGGAGCATAAAACCACTCACTTTTGAACACATATTCGAGCAGGTCGGCGATGTCATACTCGGTACTCAAAAATCTTTGTGCCATCGCTGCCACGTGGGCTTGATTGACGCGCTCATTGACAAAATAGCGATAGATTTTGGTGGCAATAAAGGTGGCGGTTTGCGGCTTTTCGAGCAGCATTTTTATCACGTCTTCGCCTTTGAAACGGCCTGTTTTGCCAAAAATCGTTTTTTCGCCATCGTCGTGAAAAAACGGCCTGAACACAAACTCCCCTTGGAGCGTAAAACCCCAACCCGTAAACGCCCGCGCGGCTTCTTTGATGTCTTGCTCGGTGTAGTGGCCGCGCCCCAACGTGAACAGTTCCATCACTTCCCGCGCAAAATTTTCGTTGGGCGTTTTTTTGCGGTTTTGTTGGTTGTTGAGAAACTGCAACATTGCCGCGTCTTTGGAGATCGCCATCAACAAGTCGCCAAATTTGCCGAGAGCGTGCTGCCGAATCGTGTTGTTTTGCTGCTCCACAAACGACGCGATTTTGCTCCTGCACGCAAAATGATTGTGCCAAAATAGCGTCATTTTCTCGCGCAATGCCCCTTTGCCCTCGCCCATGCGCTTGACCCAAGTATAGTTCAAGTTGCCGATGGTTTCACGGCGCTCGCCCAGTGCTTCTTTGAGCATTTCTTTCTTTTCTTCCTCTGAACCAGCCGTTTGCTTGGCTTCGCGTTTGAGTTTTTTGAACTCCGAAAGCAGATTTTCGTCGCCCACTACTTCGATGGTATCGGCAGTTTTGCTTTCCAAAAACAATTGACGGATAATCTTGTCCAAGGGTTGCATGGACAACTGCCGAATTTCGGCGGGCGAGGCCCCAAAGCCCGCCCGCCAAAGTAGGTGCTGAACGTTACGTTGGTGTTGAAGGGTGTGCATCTTTCGTTTTCGTGGGTGTTTGGGAGGTTAGAACAGCCCGAAGACAAAAGGTTTAATGGGTGCGACACCATCGCTCAAAACATAGAAACGTTATTTAAACAGTTCGTCCAAGGTTATCACTTGGTCTATATGATTCACTTTGTTGGTGTTTTCAATGGCCCCAAAAGGTGCAATCAGCGTTGAAAATAGGTGTTTATTGGTTTTTGTATGGTACCGAAAAACTTGCTTTTTTTGAGCCAAGTTTTCCACGTCTTTTTTTGAAACAATGTACGGCTCTTCGCTAAACTTTATCTCACAAACATTGATTGAATTATCGTTTCGATCTATAATCAAGTCAATTTGAGTACCAGGAAGACCGTCTTTCGCTTGGGCAAAAAATGATGAAATGGTTGAAAAAACGCCTCGGATACTCAAACTTTCGCGGATAGAGTCAATGTGATAAAGACAGATATTCTCAAAAGCGTAACCACACCAAGTTTTCCATTTTGGCAGCTCACTTAGGCGAGTAAAATCGGCTTTGGCATTTTCTTTGAGTGGCTCTAAAAAATTGAGATAGAAAAGTGAATACGAGTCGGTCAAGCGATAGAGGCTATCTCGACTTTTTTTGCCATGATTCTGAAAAACTCCAATAAACCCTGATTGTGCCAATTCACTGAGAATATCCGACAACATTCCGCCGTTGGTAAACGAGGTGTTTTCAATGATTTGGTTTCTCGTGAGGCCCATTTTCTTGGTGGCCAATGCCCTGATGATTTGAAGATGATTTTGATAGTTTTCAAACAAAGAAGCAAACAATCTTTCAAATTCGTTTCTCAAATATCCATCGGCCTCAAAGCATACATTTTGGATGTTTTGCACCGCCGAAAGCCCTGCTTTGAGTTGGTCCAAATACATCGGGATTCCGCCTATTGCCATGTAAATTTGCACAATCTGATAGCGATTTAGCTTGATTTTTCTTGCATTCAGAAACGCTTCTGTTTCAGCCAAAGTAAACGGATAAAGATGCACTAATTTCGTGACCCGATTGTGTAGCCCGCCTCGGTCGTTGATGACCTTGCTAATCATCCATGAAGCCGCTGACCCACAAATTACAATGATCACTTTTTGTTTAGTAGCCCAGCTATTCCAAAACCAACTCAATCCTTTTAGAAAATCAGAGCGTTTAGTAGCAAGCCAGGGTAATTCGTCAAAAAAAATAACTTTTTTGCTTGTAAAGCGCTCATTTTCAATGATACGACTCAATAAAAAAAATGCTTCTAACCATGTTTTAGGTTTTTCTGAAATGTGGAATTTGGGAAAATACTTGCTTATTTGTGTCAGAAAAATCTGAATTTGCTCACGTTGAGTGGCAAATTGAACCCCTGTGAGTTCAAGAATCAGGTGTTTTTCATAGACATGGTTTATCAAGAAGGTTTTTCCAACTCTTCTTCTCCCCACGACAGCCACCATTTCGGGTTTGTTTGAGGCAAGTGCTTCTTGCAATTGCGCCGTTTGTTTGTGTCTTCCAATCAAACTCATGTTTTTATTCCGCTTTATCTATACAAAAATACGCAGATAAAGCGGAATAGCAATCACTAATCCGCTTTATCTATTTTAGAGGAATAATTTTTAACTTTGCGGCATGAAAATCCTAAACATTGTGGGCGCACGGCCCAATTTTATGAAAGTAGCCCCGCTGCACCGTGCTTTTTTGAAAAGACCTACCATTGAGTCAAAAATCGTCCATACGGGGCAGCACTACGACGCCAAGATGTCGGATGTGTTTTTCAATCAGCTCGAACTTCCGCAGCCGCATTACTTTTTGGGGATTGGTGGTGGCTCTCACGCCCAACAAACCGCCAAAATCATGTTGGAATTTGAGAAAGTAATGGAAGCCGAGCAGCCTGATTTGGTCCTTGTTGTGGGCGATGTCACTTCTACCATTGCGTGCGCGCTTGTGGCGTCTAAGATGCACGTGCGTATTGCACACGTAGAGGCGGGCTTGCGCAGTGGCGACCGCCGAATGCCCGAAGAAATCAACCGCATCCTTACTGACAGTATCTCTGACCTGCTTTTTGTGACCGAGCAGGCGGGTATAGACAACCTTCGCCGCGAGGGAGTGCCTGACAATAAGGTGTTTATGGTGGGCAACTGCATGATTGATTCGTTGGTACACTACCGCCAAAAAGCCCAAATGCTCGACGTGATGAAGCCACTGGGCTTGTCGAAAGGCGACTACGTGCTGATGACCATGCACCGCCCCGCCAACGTGGATACGGTCGAAGGGCTATCAAGTATTCTTCAAATCATCGAAGACACGAGCCGCTATCGCAAGGTGCTGTTTCCGATTCACCCCCGTACCCGCAACAACATCGAGCGTTTTGGGCTTCAATCCCAACTCAATGCCATTCAAAACTTGATTTTGACCGAGCCGCAGGGGTATTTGGAATTTTTGAATTTGATGGAAAACGCCGCGCTCGTTGTGACCGATTCGGGCGGTATTCAAGAAGAAACGACGTACTTGCAAGCCCCTTGCCTTACGTTCCGTGATAGTACTGAGCGACCCGTGACGGTTGAGTTGGGGACCAATCAGCTTTTGGCCGACCTCAACCCCGCCACTGTCCACGAAAAAGTGCTGGAAATCCTCGAAGGCCGCGCCAAAAAGGGCATTGTTCCGCCCCTTTGGGACGGCCAAGCCGCCGAGCGTATTGCGGATATTTTGGTGAAGATAGGATAGACCGATATTATTCCAAAACTACTGAGGCTGCGTCAATTCGCGGAAAATATCTTCCAAAGGACGACCTTCTTGGCGGAGGTCAGCGAGGGGGCTGTCGGCCACGATACGACCGCGATTGATAACCACGACGCGGTCGCAAATAGCCTCCACTTCCTGCATGATGTGTGATGAAAACAATACCGTCTTTTCGCGTCCCACTGACTTGATAAGCCCCCGAATCTCAGCGAGTTGGTTGGGGTCGAGTCCCGTGGTGGGTTCGTCCAAAATCAGCACGGCGGGGTTGTGAATCAAGGCTTGCGCCAAGCCTACCCGTTTTGCCCACAAATCGCAAAAACTCTTTGACGTACATATCGGTATAAAGCGGGTTGTGTTCGGGCAGGTAGCCGATATTGCGCCGCACGTCCATGACTTGTTTGGCTACGTCAAAGCCGCACACCTCTACGCTCCCGCTACTGGCGGCCACGTAGCCCGTGGCGATTTTCATGGTGGTGGATTTGCCCGCCCCGTTGGGACCCAAAAAACCCACGATTTCGCCTACTTTTACCTCAAAACTTACCTCATTAACGGCCTTTTGAAGGCCATACTGCTTGGTCAAATGCTGAATCCTGATGGACATATTTTGTAGAATTGGCCGCCAAAATACAAATTTCTCGGCAACACCCCCTTATCTTTGTTGATTGTTTTATCACTATTCCAATGAGATTGTTTCTACACGCAACGAGAGGCGTATTGATTACCCTCTTTTTTTGCTTTGAGGTTTTTGCCCAAACGACCCCCACCATCGCCACGGCCAGCGTAACAGAAGGGAGTGCGTGTGCGGGGGCAATGTTACCCGTGAACTTTACAACGACCAACCTAAACGTTGCCAATCGTACTTTTACGGTGCAACTGTCGAGTTTGGGAGGAAATTTTACGACTACTACTACTTTGGCTACTGGACGCACAAGCCCGATTGTGGTCACGTTGCCAGCGGCTGCCTTGGCGGGCGACTACCGACTGCGCGTTGTGACCGACACGGCGGGCGTTACTTCTACGCCTTCGGCGTTGTTTACGATGCTGCGACGGCCCACGGCGGTTTTGAGCGGCGACACCACCATCAACGTGGGCGGTACGGCTACCCTTAGCATTGGTTTTAGTGGCAACGGCCCCTGGACTTATACTTTTACCAATACCAACACGGGTACGGCGTCGGTCAATCCTTTCAAAGGCACTGTCCAACCTACATCTTCTACGACCTATCAACTCCAATCGGTCACGAATATTTGCGGGGCGGGGACGGTGTCGGGCAGTGCGCGGGTGACAGTAGTGCCTCGTATCAATACGTCTTACGCGCCCGTGAGTGTGTGTGCGGGCGCAACCGCCGCCGTGCCTTTTGCCTTGACGGGTGCTTTTGAAACCACGGGCGTCACCTACACGGTGCAACTCTCCGACGCGGCTGGGAACTTTACGACCCCCACCAGCATCGGTACGGGTACAGTTTCGCCGCTCAACGTGACCTTTCCTGCTACTTTGGCGGCGGGAAGTGGCTATCGTGTGCGGGTCGTTGCCAGTGCTACCGCTACGTCGGTGAGTAGTGGTTCATTGGTGATAAAGCCGCTGCCTTCGGCGACGGTGAGCGGTGGTAGTACCGTCACCATCGGTGAAAGCAGCAATTTGGTGCTTGCTTTTACGGGCGACGCTCCCTGGACGTATCGCCTCTCCGACGGACAGACGGGCATGGCCTCCGCAAGTCCCGTGAACGTGGCGGTATCTCCAGCTGTTTCAACAACTTATACTTTGCAATCGGTGAGCAATGCCTGTGGCAACGGCACCGTGTCGGGCAGTGCGGCGGTGGTAATACTGCCCCGCCTCAGTGTGTCCGACGTTGCGCTTGGGAGTGTGTGCGTGGGGGCCAACGTGAGTTTGCCTTTTGTCCAAACGGGTACTTTTGGCGCGGCAGTCACCTACACGGCACAGTTGTCAGATGCGGGGGGGAGTTTTGTCAGTCCAAGGACGGTAGGTACGGGCAGTGGTAGCCCGATTGCGGTGACGATTCCTACCAACTTGGCCGCAGGAACGGGCTATCGGCTACGGGTTGTGGCGAGTGCCAACGCGACGAGCATCGGCAGCGCGGCGTTTACGATTAGGGTACGTCCTACCGCTACCCTCACGGGCAACCAAACGGTCAATTTTGGCGAAAACGCCACCTTGTCGCTCACTTTCACCGCCGAAAGCCCTTGGACTTTTACACTCTCCGACGGCACTACGGCCACCGCCGACCGCAGCCCGTTCTCAATAGCAGTCAGGCCCATCCAAACGACCAATTATCAGGTAGTAAATGTCAGAAACCAATGCGGTGAAGGCACTGCTTCGGGTACTGCCTCGGTGACGGTGATTCCGCGATTGATCACCGAGAATTTTTCGGGGCCAGTATGCAGTGGCAAGGTCGTCAGCGTGGCGTTTGCGTTGGGAGGAGTCTTGCCCACCAACACCACCTACCAAGCGCAATTGTCGGATGCCAACGGGAGCTTCAATACCCCCACTAATATTGGGACGGGTAGCAGCAGCCCTGTCATGGCTACAATGCCCGCCAATCTCGCTTCGGGAGGCGGCTATCGCGTGCGGGTAATAGCGGTGGGGACGGCCATCAATTCGATTCCCAACGCTGCCTTTGCCATTGGACAGCAACCCACGGCGACCTTGAGCGGCGGTGGTACTTTCCCCATTCGTCCAGGCGAAGAAGTACCGTTGGTGATTCGTTTTACGGGCGATGCTCCCTGGACTTATACCCTCTCCGACAACAGCACGGGGACGGTATCGGCTTCTCCTGCCATCGTCACCGTTGCGCCCATGTTGCCGACCACCTATACGCTCAAATCGGTCAGCAATACTTGTGGGGCGGGTACGGTATCGGGCAGTGCCGTGGTCAATGTGCTGATTACCAGCGTTAATTTGTCTTCAACAGCAACCGTAGAAGTTAGCCCCAATCCAGTATCGAATGTGCTTCGGGTGCGGAGTCAAGAAGTCATGCAGGGCTGTGAAATGCTGGATTTGAGCGGTAAAATTTGGAAAAAATTGACGTATTCTTCGCCAGAATATCATCTCAATGTCGCTTCGCTGCCGTCGGGGGTGTATTTGATAAAAACCCTCCTCAACGACCGTTGGCAAAGTACAAAAGTAGTGAAAGAATAACCAAAAAACGCCGTGCCTCCGTGTTCAAATAAACACAAAAGCACGGCGTTTTTTGGGAGAGAGTCACTACTGCAAATCCGCCAATTTGTCCAAGTCAATATCTTTGAGTGTGGCTTTGATTTTATCCATGCTCGTGTTGTTGCCCGATACATTCACAATGTAGCGATTGGCCACCAACACCGATATTTCTCCATCCTGTGACTTCGTGTTGTATTTTTCAAACGCCTTGTGGCCTTCGTATTCGGTGGTTTTTTCATAGCCTGTTTCGGTTTCTTTTTCTACCGACGCCATGGACCATGCCGCCATCCCCATCAGTGCGACGCCCGCACCCGCCACGTCCAATATTTCAACATTGATGGATTCGTTGTCATTGGCATAGCGAGCCTCGGCTTTCGAGATACCAAAACCCATCGCGGCAGTTTTTTCGCTCGATGCTTCCTTGCGGGTGAGGCCGTCGGCATCAGCAGGGAGGAGTTCTTTGAGGAGCTTGGCATCTACCGTTTCTTTGGGGCCTTCTTTCGACATTTTTTCGGCTTCTTGGCCTATTTTCTCAAGGGCTTCGAGCGCGTTTTTAGGTTCTTCTTTGGCTTTTTCTTCTTCCGATTTTCCAGCACAATTCCACAGCAAAGTAGCTAATACAAGGAGTAGGGCGAGGTTTTTAAGCATTTTCATTGGGATTTTTGGTTTAGTGAAACAAAAAAAGGAGAACGATGAAGTTCTCCCAAAAGTACGTTTTATTTTGAGTTTTACCATATACAGCCCCACTGAAGTATGACGGCAACGAATCGCTGCTGACCACGCGCTGGGCAAAGATTGTGTGGCAAAGCCAAAGGACTGTAAAACAGATAGATGTGATTTTATGAAGTATTTTTTGCATAAATGTATTGTTGCTCTGTTTTTATTGAACGTTACTTCAATTCATTGATAATCAACTCCTCCAACTGTTTTTTGGGTAAAAGCAACTGGTACTCGGCTACGCCAATCGGCTTGTGGATATCTTGTAAGGCTATCTCTACGTCCAAATGGTTTTTGTCGGCACACAAAATAATACCAATCGGTGGATTTTCGCCTTCACGCCTTTCCATCCTGTCCAAAAGGGTCAAATAGGCATTCATCTTGCCGACATATTCGGGCTTGAACTCTCCGATTTTGAGTTCGATGGCTACCAAAGCCTTCAAATCCCGATGAAAGAATAGCATATCCACAAAGTATTCGCGTTGATTGTACTCTAAACGATACTGATTGCCTACGTAGCTAAACCCTTTGCCCAACTCCAAAATAAAATGCTTCACTTTTTCAACGAGCCTTGCTTCCAATTCGCGTTCTTTGAGCGGCTGTGTGACTCCCAAAAAGCCCAAATTATAGCTGCTTTTCAGAATCTCGTTGGCCTGTTGGGCTAATTCCTGCGGCAATGCCACGCCAAAATTGTGCGACTTGGGCAGTTGGCGTTGCGCCTCAAAAGCCCCTGTCTTGATGTAATTGAGCAACGACTCGCGCGATAATCCCTTCTCAATGGCCACAGTAGCATAAAACTGGGCTTCTGCTGGACTATTTGTTTTGTTGATAATGAGCAGGTTATGCCCCCACGGCAAAACTGCGACGGCCTGTCGCAGTTTTGCGTCTGCCTCTTTGTAATGCTCATAAAAACGCTTCATGTCCCAAAGGTTACGTGGCGACAGGCCCATGTCAGGGAACTCCGATTTGAGGTCTGATGATAGCCGATTGACGATACCACTGCCGTAGCCTTCGTTGAGTTGTTTTTCGGAAAGTACGCTCCCAATGTACCAATACACGCCCATCACACTGCTGTTGAGGTGTTTTGCCACGGCTCTACGGGCTTGGTGTATGTGGTCTATACACCCATCGAGTAGGGTTTGGTATTCGTTGGTTGATATTTCCATT
>JALOLW010000338.1 GCA_025455795.1 Spirosomataceae bacterium | reverse complement strand
ATAGAAAACCATATTAACTTCTTAGAAAAGATGAAAAAGACATCACAAAAGCCTCGCTAAACAAACCACCTGCCCACAACACTGCATTTATGGCAAGGCGGGCAAAAGTGTTAAATTAAACTTTTGTGCTTTCTATTGGCTTTTGTGCGTGTGAAAACGATAGTGCTACAAAGCCCGCTCTGCACAAATGCTTTTCCGTTCCGCGTTATAAAAAAGTACTCTATTGATTCATGGAGGGGTCTCTTATGTTTGGATAAAGATTTAAAAAATGGCTATCAATTCAAGTAATTTAGTAAGATTTGACTGGGCGATAAAGCGTTTACTTCGAGACAAAGCGAATTATGTCGTTTTAGAAGGATTTCTTTCGGTATTGCTGGAAGAAAAAGTTAAAATTAGACAAATCCTAAGCAGCCAAGCCAATAAAGAAACAAACGACGACAAATATAACGATGTTGATATTTTAGTCGAAAATACGAAGAAGGAACTCATAATAATCGAAGTTCAAAACACCAAAGAATATGATTACTTTCACCGTATTCTATATGGTACGTCAAAAGCAATTTCCGAATATATCAAAGAAGGACGACCATATGCTGAAGTTAAAAAAGTTATTTCTATCACAATTGCCTATTTTGATTTAGGTCAAGGCAAAGACTATGTTTATCATGGAACGACAAATTTCAAGGGTATTCATAAAGGAGATTTATTGACACTATCAGAAAAACAGGTCGAACTATATAAAAAAGAGAAAGTATCAGAGATTTATCCTGAATATTGGATAATCAAGGCAGGGGTATTTGATGAAGAAAAAGTGAATGATAAATTGGACGAATGGATTTTCTTTTTCAAAACGGGCGAAGTGAAGGATGAGTTTTCAGCCCCTGGGTTGAGTGAAGCAAAGGTAAAATTAAACAAACTCAAATTAAGACCGAAAGATAGAAAAGAATATGAGGCATATTTAGAGCGTCTCAGGAGATTAGCAAGTCAGCAACATACCCAAATGGCTGATGCTCAAGATTTAATAAAACAAGGGGAAGAAAATAAAGAAATCGAAGCAGTAATAGGATTGTATGAGAATGATGTACCTATTCCAATTATTGCAAAATCACTCAAAATCAGTGAGGAGAAGGTACGTAAAATCACAGAAGAACATCCCAAATTCAAATAACTTTAGTTTTTTAGAGGATTGTGGGGGATAGCTTCAAGAGGGACAAAATGACAGCAATGGTCGAAAATTGACTATCAATAGCTTAGAAGCGCACGATTGTCTCCTTTTGGTTTAAAACCTAAACCAAACCTACCATGTTTACCAAACTTACCAATTGGGGAAAAGTGCTGCCTTTTGCCTTTTTGCTTTTCAGCGCAAAATACACCGTGGCGCAAGATGGCACCATTTATCCACTCGATGCCCCCGCCGAACCCAAAGCCATTTTGCTCAATACGGGCGGGGTGGCCAATCAACCTGCCAAAGAATCGTGGTTTAGGCAGTGGGGAGACCCCATGGCGCGCAACATTACGGTGGCAACCCTCACACCTTTTTTACCTGACCCTGCTAAAGCCAACGGGGCTGCCGTCATTGTGGCACCTGGCGGGGGTTTTAGGTGGCTTTCAATGGGCAATGAAGGCTGGGAAGTAGCCGAGGCGTTGGCAAAACAGGGCATAGCCGCTTTTGTGCTTAAATACCGCTTGCACCCCACGCCCGAATCGTTGGAAGATTTTAAGGCATGGATGAACCGTCCACGTACTACGCCTCCCCCTTCTGACACTGCCAAGGCGGTTGCTCCACCACGCCCACCACAACTCGACCTCTCCAACCAACTGGCAGATGCCGAAGCGGCTTATGCCATGATCATCAATAGGGCCAAAGAATGGGGTGTGGATACCAGCAGAATAGGAATGATTGGTTTTTCGGCAGGTGCGGGTCTTACGATGCACTCAACCTTACACTCCAAAACCATGAAACTGGCTTTCATTGGGCCTATTTATGGAGGTATGGGGCCCGTCGAAGTGCCAAAAAATGCGCCACCGATGTTCAATGTCATTGCCAGCGATGATTTTTTATTCAGAGGACAATTTGGCGTGATTGATTCTTGGTTCAAAGCGGGCATCCCAGTCGAGTTTCATCTTTATCAGAATGGCGGTCACGGATTTGGTTTGGGCAATCCAAACCGCACCAGTAATCGTTGGTTTGACGCCTTTGTGCATTGGTTGGATGTGAATAAGTTTCTCAAAGCCAAAGCAAGTAAGTGAATAACGATGACAGAAGATAAAATTGGAAATGTGTAAATCCTCAACTTTCTATAGCCTTTGACTCCAATGCCTGCCCCTACCCTCGCTTCCGAAGCCCTCCTCGAATGGAAACGCATCTTGGCCTATTGGGAAAAATACACACCCGATACCCAACGTGGTGGTTTTCATGGTCGTGTCAATTATGACAATCAACCCGTACTCGACGCACCCCGTTCGGCGATTTTGACTGGGCGTTTGCTTTGGACGTTTTCGTCGGCGTACAGGCATTTGCACAAGCATCGCTACTTAGCGTTGGCCGAGCGAGCGTATCACTATCTCGTCAATCATTTCAGAGATACCCAAAACGGCGGGATTTATTGGTCGGTGACGGCCAACGGTGCGCCTCTCGACACCCGCAAGCAGCTTTATGCCCATTCGTTTGCCGTCTATGGGTTGAGCGAGTACTATGCCGCGTCGAAGTTCAAGCCCGCGTTGGAGTATGCCAAAGAAATCTTTCAGATCATGGACAAATACGGCTACGATGTCCAAGAGGGCGGCTATTTGGAGGGTTTCGGGCCGCAGTGGGAAGCGGCAGATGACATGATTTTGACCAAAATGCCTTACAACAAATCCCAAAATGCTCACCTGCACATCATCGAAGCCTTCACGAATCTGTACCGCATCTGGCCTGATGCTACCTTGAAACAGCGTTTGGAAAATTTGCTGGATATGTTTGAACAAAAACTCGTCAGCCCCCAAACCCACCGTTTGCGCCTGTTTTTTGACAAACATTGGACGCCCAAAGACGAAACCATCTCTTACGGTCACGACATCGAATGTTCGTGGCTGCTTTGGGAAACTGCCGAAATTCTCAAAGACCCGATAAGAACGCCCCGCATCAAGGCCCTGTGCATTCGCATGGCCGAGGCTGCTTGCACGGGCTTGGGCGAAGACGGCGCGTTGGATTACGAGTACGACCCCGCCACAGGACACCATCAGCGCGACCGCAGTTGGTGGGTATTGGCCGAGCAGATGGTGGGTTTTTTGAACGCCTATCAACTCACAGGCCGAAGTGATTATTTAGACAAAACACAGCGAAGCTGGGATTTCATCAAAAAATACTTCATAGACCGCGAACGCGGCGACTGGCACATCACCGTCAAGCCCGACTTGACGGTGGTGAAAGCCAACAAAGTGGATTTTTGGAAATGTCCCTATCACAACGCCCGCGCTTGTTACGAAGTTTGGCACAGGCTTTCGTCACACCGATAGCCGCCACACTTCAGATGCCAACTGCCGCCCGTCTTCGCGGGTTTGGAGGGCAAACCCCACCATATCACCCACAGTCAAGTCGTTGAAGTCATGGTCGCGGAGGCTTGAATAATGGAAAAAGACGTTGTTGGGCGGAAATTTGATAAAACCAAAACCATCTTTCAAAGACATAATCGCGCCTTCTTGGCGTTCTGCGTTGTTTTCTTCGGTCGGTTCTTTTGCCTCTCCCTGCTCTTCCGTCTCTTTGGAGGCGGTGGCGTCCGAGGGCGTATTTTTCAACTGACTTTTACGATTCTTGGCAAAAAGCGTGTTAATTACTGCGTCTGGACGATGATTGATGATGTCGTGCATGGCCACGGGATAGGTGGCCTCTTCCAACAAATCTTGCGAAGTACGGGTAAAAAAGCGGTTGCCTTCTTCGTCGGTGTATTCAAAGTCCCATCCCAACACCATCACGCGCGTGCCGAGCGTGTTGAGCTTGCGCACGAGCGGCACGTAGTCGCTATCGGCAGCAATAAGCACCACCATATCGAAGTGTTTGTAAAAAGCCAGCTCAAAAGTCTCCAACGCCAACCACACATCAATGCCTTTTTCGTGCTTGCGCCCTGCCACAGTTCGCACGGGCAAGTAGTGGGTAGTCACGCCTTCTGACATCAAAATATCTTCAAAAACCCGCTCGTAATAAAGTAATTCACCCCGCTGACTGGCTTCTCCTGCCGCCAAGCGACCCCTGAAATAATGAGCATCTACAATGGGGCAATGCCGCACGTCACTTTGCTCTATTTTGGCGATTTCTTGCCTGATAAAATCATGTAAACCACTGATACTGATGCGACTCCGCCGTTCGTGGGTGTAGTTGTAATAGTTGCTGACGTGCAAAAAATAGTTTCCGTCGTAAAAAACCCCGATACGGGTCAATTGGTGTCGTGTAGTTTGTTTAGAATACGCCATTTTTGAATTTTTAATCCGTTGTCTATTATTCGTTGAACCGTTATTCGTTGAATCGTTATCCATTCCGAGCGAGCGACGGTCGGCCGCTGCCGCCCCGTCCTTTTTCCTTTTTCCTTGTTCCTTGTTCCTTTTTCCTTTTTCCTTGTTCCTTTTTCCTTGTTCCTTGTTCCTTTTTCCTTTTTCCTTGTTCCTTTTTCCTTTTTCCTTGTTCCTTTTTCCTTGTTCCTTGTTCCTTGTTCCTTGTTCCTTGTTCCTTGTTCCTTGTTCCTTGTTCCTTGTTCCTTGTTCCTTGTTCCTTGTTCCTTGTTCCTTGT
>JALOLW010000337.1 GCA_025455795.1 Spirosomataceae bacterium | reverse complement strand
TACGACACGGTAAAGGCGCGCTTCGGCGTCGGTATAAGACACGGCATCAATCAGATAGGCTTCGGCGATGCTTTTGAGTGCACCGTTTTCTTGTTCTTGTTGGTATTTGATTTTTCCTAAGTACCAGCTTGGCATTGTTTGCGGGATTATGGTGATGGCAAAATAAAACCCCTCCAAACGAAGGGGCTGCAAAGATAGGAAGAATAATTACTTCCCGCCAAGCGGAATCAGAATGCCGACAGAGCCTTGGATGTTGCGCACAAAAGACTGAGTGGCCGCAGGAATATCTTGGCCGTTGTTGCCCAGCCCGTAGTAATAACGACCTTCCACGAGGAGTTGGGCAGCCCCCAATCCCAACGAAATACCCGCTCCTCCTACCGCACCGTATTCTATACGACCGTCGTTGGTCCTGAACTCAAGTTTTTGGTTGAGGGTATTGCCGTTGGAGGTCAATTTGGTAGTACCACTCAACGCATAACTTCCATAACCTCCAGCATTGACAAAAAACTTGAACGCATCACCGCCCAAGGCCAATTTCAACAAAACAGGCATAGTCAAAGTATTGACTTTAAGCGTTGATTCGATATTTTGACCAGGCGCAGCGACTGTACTTTTGACCCCAATCTGCGAATACAACACCTCGGGCTGCACCGAAAAACGCTCACCGCCAATGTTGAAAATCAACCCGCCGTGGTAGCCCAAAATACTTTCGGGACTGATACTGTTATTGTTGGGAAAAGTAAAATTACAGTAGTTGACACCTCCGCGAACTCCCACACGAAACAGCGCCCCGTCGCCAGAGGAACTGGGAGAGGCCGCAGGTGTTTTGGTCGGGGCAGGTTTTTGGGTGGTTTGTGGCTTTGTCGTTGTCTTTGAAGGAGTTGATGCTTTTTCTGGTTTTTTGGCAGGAGTGGTTGTTTTTTTGGGCGTATTACCGTGCAGTTTATCATACTGCTCTTGCATCGAAGGCGTAGGTTGTGCTTGTGCGTGCAACAGCGTGACGGTCAGCGTTGAAAACGCCAAAAGGGTCAAAACTTTTTTCATAGCAAATGTAGCGTTTGTTGTCAATTCTTTCTAACGTACAAATTTGACGGTTATTCTCCTCAATTCCTCGCGTATTTATACCCTTTCTTAGTAGGGGTTTATACCTGTTTTTAATCAAAATGCACAATGACGCGGACTCTACTTGATTTATTTTGCTTGTTCCGAATGCGTGGCTTCCACTTGGGTCCTGCTTGTATCATCGTAGTAGCGGCTTGTTGAAGGGAGGCTTTGGCTTTATTTGTTGATTTTATTTCCACGATATTGCCCTGCTCATCAATCGTCAATTGCAAAGCTACTCGGCCTTTCTTTTCAAGCGGATTTTGTGCCAAAAATCGCTTTGCTTCGGTTTGAAGGTAAGCCCTGTATGCTTCCCAACCCCCTTCGGGCGTAGCAGCTTGCTTGGAGCTATACGCTGTCACCACTACTTCGTTGAGCGCGTTATTGGATTCTTCAAACTCCGCACGGATCTGCTCCTCACGACGGTCAGTTGGTAGCGAATCTTTTTTATTTTGTTGAACTTCTTGCCAAAAAGCGTTTGAGGGAGGAGCTATTTTGGCTACCGAAAATGTAAGTGATTCCTTCGCTACTACTCGTTTAGCCGTCACCTGTACCGTGTCCAAATCTTGCGTAGGCACGGGTTGGGCTTGAGCAACAGGCAGTGTTTCAAAGACGGTTTGGGGTAAAACCGCTACACTGCGGGTGTCTTCCTTGATTTGTGGTGTAGTATCACCCGACAAAACGAGTACTTTTTTCGATTTTTTGGGGGTGATAGTTAGACTTTCTTCGATTATCTTTGGCTTTTCAGTGGGCAAAGCCGCCACTTTTTCTTGCGTTTTTTGGGTGACTGTGGGCAACGTTTTCTGCACATCAGTCTCAAACTTACTAAACCAATACCAACCCAAACCAGTTGTCAAGACCACTACTGCTGCCGAAATCCACTGCCGAATGGATTGGTTTTGCCAGAGTGGTACTACTTTTTTGTCTTGCTCGCGTACCCGCGCCCGAAGGCGTGCCTGCAGGTCAGCAAAAACTTCTCTCTCGTCAATCTGGTCGTGTTTGATTTGTGCCAACCCTTCGAGAGCGTCGGCTACTTCACGTTGAGACAAAGTCGCCTTTTCTACCTCGTGTTGCGCGGAGGTATTGAGTGTGCCATCCACGTAGCGGCGGAGTTGGGCAAGCGAGAGGGCGGTATTTTCAGCACGTTTTTTCACTTGCTTTCCATGCAAATTTTAAGGTTTCGTTTGCCGTTTTGGATATAGCTTTTGACTTTGCGGAGGTCATAGCCTGTATCATCGGCAATCTGCTGATAACAAAGTTGTTGAAGATAAAAAAGCTCAACGCTACGCCGTTGTTCTACTTTGAGCGTTTGGAGGCAATCGCCCAAATCTGACAGTTGTTTTTCAACCTCGAAATTTTCTACAACGGGGTCAAATGCGACAAAATCCTCGTGTGATTCTTGCTCAAAAATGGCCTCATCGCCTACCACAACACGTTGATTGCGAAGTTGCATCAGGCAGTGGTTGCGGGCGACAGCGTGCAGCCAACTTTTGAAATGAGTCACTTCGTGCGCCCGCAAACGCTCTATGAGTTGCTCAAAAATCTGCATCACAGCGTCTTTGGCATCTTCTTCGTGGCGGAGATATTTGTAACATACGGCAAACACCATGTCCATATTTCGCTCGTACAGTTCACCCAACAACGTCAAATCGCCCGTGCGGCGGTAATCCGACAGGTACTCGGCATCGGTCAGGGCGGTATGACGACGAAATAGTTTTAGGAACATTGGAATAGTGTGCGTTTCAAACGCACCTCTCATGAGGTTTGTGTTTCAAACATAAACCATCTGAATTGAGGCTTTGATTGTTTGATGCAAGGAACGTGGAAATTCCATAAAAATTTTGCAGAAAATTTAAGACGGAATATATCCGTAATCTTTTAGCGACTGAAGTGGATTTTGAAGAAGCTGCGTCGTGCAGTTTTGAAGCAAATAAATCCTATCTGATACTTCTAACACATCCCGATAGTAGTGGTCGGTGATGAGACCGAAAAGCCCTCCTCGTACACCGAGAAGGGCTTTGTGTTGGTATAAACGGCAATATTTTAGCCTTGCAATACTTCTTCTGAAATCCCCACCATGGAGAAGCCACCGTCGTGGAAGATGTTTTGCATCGTAATCATGCGGGTATAGTCAGAGAACAGTGCCACGACAAAATCCGCGCAATCGTCGGCGGAAGCATTGCCGAGGGGGGCCATTTTTTCGGCAAAATCATAGAATTTATCAAAACCACCGATGCCGCTACCCGCTGTCGTTTTGGTAGGCGACTGCGATACGGTATTGACCCGTACTTTTTTGAGCTTGCCATAGCGATAGCCATAGCTGCGGGCGATAGACTCAAGGATGGCTTTGGCTTCGGCCATATCGGTATAAAAAGGAAACGTGCGCTGCGCGGCCATGTACGAAAGCGCGACTACGCTCCCCCACTCATTGATGGCGTCCATTTTTTCGGCTACTTGCAAAAACTTGTGAAACGACAACGCCGACACGTCAATGCTTTTGAGGTACCAGTCGTAGTTCAAATCACCGTATTGGCGGCCTTTGCGGATATTGGGCGACATACCGATAGAGTGCAGCACAAAATCCACTTTACCTCCCAAAACTTCCATTGATTTGCCGTAGAGGTTTTCGATTTCTTCTACTACTGTCGCGTCGGCAGGAATGATTTCGGCCTCGCAAGCCTCGGCCAGTTTTTTGATTTCACCCATCCGCATCGCAATAGGCGCATTGGTCAGCGTAAAAATTGCCCCTTCTGCTTTGGCTTTCATCGCCACTTTCCACGCGATTGAGTTTTCGTCCAAAGCACCCGAAATGATGCCTCGTTTTCCTTGTAAGATTCCGTTTGCCATTGTTATAGGTTTACTGTTTTTGGTTTAAATTTCTGCTATCGCGAGTGTCTCGCTTGTAATGGTGTTATTTTCTGCTATCGCGCACGAGACACTCGTAATGATTGTGTCAAGGCTTCCAGCCTTGCACAGCGCGGCAAAGTAACGAAAAATTGAGCAAACAAAAATCCCTCACTGTTGAAGCGAGGGATTTTTGTAAAAACGTAAAGTCAAAACGACTACCCTTTGGCTTTGGCTACTACGGTTTCGGCCAAGTTGTTGGGCAGAAATTCGTAGTGTGAGAAAGTCAAGTTGGCAGTAGCACGACCAGAAGACATGGTGCGGAGGTCGGTCACGTAGCCAAACAATTCTGACAAAGGCACGTCGGCTTTGATTACCTGCGAGCCTGCGCGTGAATCCATACCTTTCATAATACCACGGCGGCGGTTTAAGTCACCCGTGATAGGCCCTGTGTATTCTTCAGGGGTCAATACTTCTACGGCCATGATAGGCTCCAACAACTTCGGACCAGCCTGACGAGCGGCTTCTTTGAAGCCCAAACGCGCGGCCAATTCAAACGAAAGTGAGTCAGAATCCACATCGTGGTAAGAACCGTGGAACAAGCGCACTTTCATCGAGTCAATGTTGTACCCTGCCAATGGACCATTTTTCATGGCTTCGGCAAAGCCTTTTTGTACTGATGGGATAAATTCGCGGGGGATTGCACCACCCACGATTTCGTTGGCAAACTGCAAGCCAGTTTTCTTCTCCTTGCCTTCCTCATCGTCGTCGCGTGGCCCGATTTCAAACACGATGTCGGCAAATTTACCGCGACCACCCGTTTGTTTCTTG
>JALOLW010000024.1 GCA_025455795.1 Spirosomataceae bacterium | reverse complement strand
GCTTAGTGTAGGGGTTCAGAAACTGGATTTGAATGTGGCAGGTGCTTCCAAAGTCGAACTTCACGGTACCGCCAACACCCTCAATGCTGACTTGGCGGGAGCTTGTGTACTCGACGCCGAAGAAATGAATATCCAAAACGCCGACGTATCGGCGGCGGGCGTGAGCAAAGCCCGCCTCGGCAATATCCCCAATCTTCGTACCAACGCCTCTGGCATGAGCAAGATTGACCGTAGGTAGATAGCATCGTTCCGAAAGTTCAGCAACTTTCGGAACGATTTTTTCTTTACTTCCTTGTTTTGGCTACCGACAAAACGTGCTTTCCAATTTTAGTCCCCGCTTTGTTTCCTTCGTCACAGCCTGAGCGGTAGTGGATGCCGCCGTAAACACGGCTGATGCTCGCCATCTGAGCAGCTTCTCTAAACGACGTAAAAGACATGACACCGTGGCCGTGCTTGAACTCCGTGGAGTCAGTAAAGGCAATGTTGTCGCCGTGTACAAAACTCAACACCTCGGCACTTGCGGCTGAAATGGTGCTGTGTCCACTGGTGTATTCCGGAAAGGGTGGCGTTTGGAGAAACGGCTGCCATTTGGGGTCTATGTCAGAGTTGATGACGGTTTCGGGGCGAACTTTGCGGCTGCGGTATTTTTCTTCCCAACACCCAATAAACGCATCCAACAACGCAATCGAAGTAAGCGCGTAGCCTTCGACAGATTTTTCAAAAGATACCTTCCGATTCCGACAAATAGTGCTGTTGATAGCCAACCAATGCCCGCCCGGGGTCATTTTTTTATTGGCAAAAGACACGTGTCCTACCACGTTCATCACAAACGGGTTGTCGTCCCAAAACCACGCAATGCGCTTTTGCTCTTCGGTCAGGTTTTTGCCGATTTCATAAACATCGCGGGTTTCTCGCCAGAAAGGGCTATTCTTCTCTTTGGTCCACATATAAGGGCGCGGTGGCGAAAACTGCGTGGCCGAGTCGAGGGTCATGGAGCGGATTTTGTGCCATTCGGGTTCGCACGCATCTGCGTAGGCGGGTGGGGTGGGTACCCACGTGCCGGGTTCGTTGGTGACAGTAAACCGAATCCCGCGACTTTGTTTGTAATAATCTTTGGACGAATACTTGATAACGTGAGCGGCCACGCTGTCGCCAAAAGCCACGGAGCGTTCTATCACGTCATCGGGAACCCCCATGTCTTCGTATTTTTTGTAAAATGTTTTTTCGTAATCATCATAAAAATTGGCCGAGAAGGTGAGCGTTCTCGCTACTTTCAAAAAAGCACGAGTACTCGCCAACGGAAAGCAGTATTCCTGCCCTGCGTCGGGTTTGGGCGTTTCAGTGAAGCCATTGAGCTGACCACTAAGTGATTGATATTGAGGATATCCAGGCACCATCGCCTCGTAGCCTGCCAAATTGGAATAAGCATAGATACGACTCGCCACGGGGGGCTTGAATATGTCATGGATGATTACCTCCGTGAGCAGTTCTACCGATTGATGGTAAAGTTCAGCATTGGCGGCTTTGGTGTTGTATTCCTCGGGTTTGGCCTTGGGTTTGCAAGCGTTTAGCAATACACCCACCGCTACAACAACTGTCAAAAGAGGAAAGATTTTAGACTTCATATTATAAAAAATTAGAATTTTCAAAGGGGCAAAATTACGAAAATTGCCTTATCAACTATTGATTTCCATCAGTTTCTACCATGAGTGCAGCGGCTTCAAACCCTCTTTTACCAACAGTTACATTAGGTTTACAAATACTGCGCCATTTCCTGCTGCATTCGTTTGGCTTCTTCGGCGGCTTTTTGGGCAAAATCTGCCCCAGAAGAGGCATAAATGATGCTACGAGCGGCATTGACCAGCAAGCCCACGTCGGCGTTGAGGCCGTAGCGACACACTTCATCGAGGCTACCGCCTTGCGCGCCCACACCGGGAATCAACAAAAAGCCATCGGGAACAACGGCGCGGATGCGCTTGAGCAAGTGCGCCTGTGTTGCACCCACGACGTACATGAGGCGGTTGGCGTTTGGCCAAGTTTGCGAGCGGCGCAGCACTTCCTCAAACAAGTAGCTGTTTTCGGTGTCCAGCAGCACTTGACTGTGCGGGATTTCGGCGTCTATGTCGGCGGGAGAAAGGCGTGGATTGCTCACAAGGTGCTGAAAATCAGCACTGCCTTCGTTGGAAGTGAGGGCGAGCAGAATCACCCACTTGTCTTTGAACTCCAAAAAAGGGGTCACCGAATCGCGGCCCATGTAGGGTGCTACCGTGATACTATCAAATGACATACCCGACGCATTTTTGTCAAAAAAAGCCTGTGCATAAAGCGCGGAAGTATTGCCGATGTCGCCGCGTTTGGCGTCGGCGATGGTGAAGCAATCTTTGGGAATGTAGCCGAGGGTGCGTTGGAGGCTGTTCCACCCACGCGGACCGAGGGCTTCGTAAAAAGCGATGTTGGGCTTGTAAGCCACGGCATAAGGCAACGTAGCGTCTATGATGCGTTTGTTGAACTCAAACACCGCATCGGGTTCTTTCAGGATGTGTTTGGGGAGTTTTTTGAGGTCAGGGTCAAGACCCACGCAGAGGAAAGATTTTTTGAGTTTTATCTGCTCGATGAGTTGTTCGCGTGTCATGGTTGGCGGGGACTGTTAGAGGCTTTGCAGGTGAGTCAAATCGTTTTCTTTCACAATCGAAAAAGAGGACGTATCATAGTCATAATGAAGTAGATACAAGCATACATTGTGGTGGGGATAGTCGTCCATTTTGGCGAGAGGCTGGCCCAAAATCGTGGCCAGCAACACACGCATGGCCCGCCCGTGCATGGCTACCAGCACGGTTTTTTCTTCGGGGCGAGCCAAGATGAGTTCTACCACGGGCAGGAGGCGTTTCTGCACATCTTCGGGGCTTTCACCACCCTCGGCGGGCAGGTCGGTTTGGCCGTTTTGCCAACTCTCTATCAGCCAGCGGTAGTAGTCGCTGTCCATGCTGTTGGGGGTGCGGCCTTCTCTCACGCCCCAACTGATTTCGTTGAGGCCCTCGTGGGCTTCGTGGGCGTGGCCTTTGTCCAAAAACCCCTCCACACTCTGCACGGTACGGATGAGTTTGGAGGTATAGATTTTGTCAAAATCCACGTGTTGATAAGTTTCAAAAAACGCCTGTGCTTGGGCGCGTCCCAGGTCGTTGAGGTGGGCATCAATACCGCTTCCCTGAACGACTCCTCGGCGGTTGAAGTCGGTTTCGCCGTGCCTGATGAGATAAATGGTCTTGTGGTGCAATGTTTCGGTGGGTGGGTTTGTTCAATCACCACAAACATACTTTTTTTATGAGAGTCTGCCAATTACCACGGCAAAAATGACGAAAAATCTGTCTTGTGAATTGGCTGCTTTTTTCAGTAACTTTGTGAGTTTTGCAACCCATTCAGATGAATAGTTCCCAATCGCAACCATCTCCCACCGACTTCGACAGCTTAGACCCGAAGCAGTATATTCTCATCAAAGGCGCCCGCGCCAACAACCTCAAAAACATTGACGTAGCCATCCCGCGCAACAAACTCGTGGTGGTCACGGGCGTGTCGGGCAGCGGCAAGTCGTCGTTGGCGTTTGATACGCTGTTTGCCGAAGGGCAACGTATGTACGTCGAGAGCCTCAACAGCTACGCGCGGCAGTTTTTGGGGCGCATGGAAAAACCCGAAGTGGACTACATCAAGGGCGTGTCGCCAGCAGTAGCCATTGAGCAAAAAGTAGCCACTCGCAATCCCCGCTCGACTGTGGGTACTACCACCGAAATCTATGATTATCTCAAACTGCTTTTTGCGCGGGCAGGCACTACGTACTCGCCCGTGTCGGGGATGCCCGTGCAGAAAGATACCGTGACCGACGTGGTCAATTTTGTACTCAACCACGAAGAAGGCACACGCGTCATGGTTTTGGCGCCGCTGCTCGTGAAAGAAGACCGCACGTTTGTCCAAGAACTCAGCATCCTCCTCTCCAAAGGCTACACCCGCATCATGGTAGAAGGAGAAATTAAAGCGATTGAGGATGTATTGGAAGAAGAAAAAACACATTCAAACATTCACGCATCCTCGCATTCACGCATCGTGATTGACCGTATCTCTGTCAAGCACGATGACGAGGACACGCAGTTTCGCCTGTCGGATTCGGTGCAAACGGCTTTTTTTGAGGGCGAAGGCGTGTGTACAATACAGGTGATAGGCGGAGAAATCCGCGATTTCTCGGACAAATTTGAATTGGATGGCATTAAGTTTGAAGAACCCAGCGTCAATCTGTTCAGTTTCAACAATCCCTACGGTGCTTGCAAACGTTGCGAAGGCTACGGACACGTCCTCGGTCTTGACCCCGAACTCGTCATTCCCGACAAAACACTTTCGGTTTTTGAAGGGGCCATCGCTCCGTGGCGCACCGACAAAATGAGCGATTGGCTCGCGCCCTTGATTCGCCACGGCATCCGTTTTGATTTCCCCATCCACCGTCCCTACAAAGACCTCACCGACGAGCAGAAAAAACTCCTTTGGACTGGTAATCAGTATTTTGAAGGCTTGGATGCGTTTTTTGCCCACCTCGAATCTCAGACGCACAAAGTGCAGTACCGCGTGATGCTGTCGCGCTACCGTGGGCGCACAGTTTGTCCCGAATGTCGCGGGTCGAGGCTTCGTCAGGATGCGGGTTATGTGAAGTTACCCCACTCAGGCCCTTTCCAAGTGGAGAGGGGGCAGGAAGCCAAATCTATTATTGACTTGGTTTTGATGCCGATTTCGGAGGTGTTGGCGTATTTCAAAACCCTCCAACTGCCCGATTATCAGCGTCAAATTTCCAAGCGGATTTTGATAGAAATAGAAAACCGTCTCGAATACATGGACCGCGTAGGGCTGGGCTATCTCACCCTCAACCGCCTCACCAGTAGTTTGTCGGGCGGCGAGTTTCAGCGCATCAAGTTGGCTACGTCGCTGGGCAGTGCGTTGGTGGGTTCGATGTATATTTTAGACGAACCGAGCATCGGTCTTCACCCGCGCGACACCCGCAAACTCGTAAGTGTCCTCGAATCGCTACGTGATTTGGGCAATTCGGTCATCGTGGTCGAACACGAAGAAGAGGTCATGCGGGCTGCTGACTTCATCATAGACATCGGCCCCGACGCGGGGGCGTTGGGGGGAGAAGTGGTGTGGCAAAGCCCCCTTACCCCCGACGGGGGAAAAACTATGGTTTCTCTGCTGGGGGCAGGGAGGGCTTCCCATACCCTCGCCTTCCTCACTCACCAAGACACCATTCCTATCCCCACTTTCCGCCGCAAAGCCACACATTGGCTCGAACTCACGGGGGCGCGCGAAAACAACCTCAAAAACGTGGACGTGAAGTTTCCGTTGGGTACGTTTACCGTCGTGACGGGCGTATCGGGGTCAGGCAAGTCCACGTTGATTCGGAAAATTTTGTACCCCGCATTGGCGCGTCAAAAAGGCGAGTACGGTGAAGATACGGGCAAATACGCCAACCTCGCGGGCAGCCTCGACCGCATAGACTTTGTGGAAATGGTGGACCAAAACCCCATCGGCAAGTCGTCGCGCTCTAATCCTGTGACCTACATCAAAGCCTATGACTACATCCGTCAGATGATGAGTGAGCAGCATTTGGCCAAAAACCGAGGCTACAAACCGTCGCATTTTTCGTTCAATGTCGAAGGTGGTCGCTGCGAAACTTGTCAGGGGGAAGGCCAAATCAAGATAGAAATGCAATTTATGGCCGATATTTACCTCAAATGCGAGGGCTGCGGTGGCAAGCGTTTCAAACAAGAAATTTTGGACATCAAATACCCTAACACCGACAATAGTCACTCGGTGGACATTGCCGATATTCTCGACATGACGATAGATGAAGCCATCACGTTTTTTACCAACGAAGAGCCCAAACTCGTCGAAAAACTCAAACCGCTGCAAGAAGTCGGGCTGGGTTATATCAAATTGGGGCAATCGTCCAACACGCTTTCGGGGGGTGAGGCGCAGCGGGTCAAGTTGGCGTTCTTTTTGAGCAAGTCCAACCCCAATCAAGGTCGTTCGCTGTTTATTTTTGACGAACCGACCACGGGCCTACATTTTCACGACATTCAGAAACTCCTCAAAGCCCTCAATGCCCTTGTGAATCAGGGCGATACGGTGATTGTGATAGAACACAACATGGAGGTTATCAAGTGTGCTGACTGGATTATTGACCTCGGCCCCGAAGGCGGCGACGCTGGCGGCTACGTCACCTACGCGGGTACTCCCGAAGACATGACAAACCTCGAAAACAACTATACCGCCGCATTTTTGAGGGAAAAAATATAGCGTTTATCAGGCTTCCTCTTCCGTCAAAACGTTGAAACTAAAATCCAACGGATTGAAATGGGCGAGGAGTTTTTGAAGGAAAAGGGTATCGTTGAGGTAAAAATTGAGAAAGTTTTCGCTTCGTTCTTGCAAGCCACCGTTGGGAAATAGCTTGTTTTTGAGGCCGAGCAACTGACTCACTTCGGTTTCGTGGTTGCGTTCTTCGGCTTTTTGGAGGCGTTTTTCGAGGTTTTCGAGCGTGGCCAACGTCTTCGTTTTTTCGGCATTGACGGTACCTTCGAGGGTTTTGTCTATCAAAATGGCCTTCATCAAAATCTGCTCAAATACCTGTGCAATCGCTGCCTTTTCTTGCGCTAATGCTAACGACACCGTGGCCGTTTTTTCTACAAATGACTTTCGCAAGCGCACATCATCCCAAAACAACTGCTCTACGCTCACACCCAACTTTTCGGCGCGTTTTTGGCTTGCCTGGTTGACATAAAGGGCAAAATTGCGCGGCAACAACATCGGAAACGGTACGGCATAATGGTCAAAAATGCCTTTCAACTGCAACCAATACGGCACTTCTGACGGACCGCCGATGTAGGCCAGGTTGGGCAGGATGATTTCTTGGTACAAAGGCCGCAGCACTACGTTGGGGCTAAATCGCTCAGGATTTGAGACCACTTGCGCCAGCATTTCAGCCTCGCCAAAATGCAAGTCGGTGTTGAGAACATGGAAGCCGTTGGCCTCTGCCACGATGCGCTCACGCAGGCCGTCGGTTAGGTAAAACAAATTGATTTCGCGCGGAGAAATCTGCGTATGATAGCCCAAAGATTCGATTTGGGTCGTCGTTGCCGATACGATTCGGTGGGCATTTTGATGCTGCAATTCGTCTTTGATGACGGGGGCAAAAAGCTGTTTGAGCGCGGGGTCGTCGCCGTCTATGCACACGAGTCCCTCTGCCCCAAAGAGGTCGTTCATGTAACATCGCACGGCGTCGGCGAGTGAGTTGCATTGGAGGTAGGCTTTCTCAAACACAGGCACACGCTCGGGCAAAATCTTCAAGGCTTCGCCGAGTTCTTTGGGCATCATACGGCCTACTGCGCCTTTTTGTTGGGTTTGCCAAGTGTATTTTTTGCCAAACAGATTGAAGTGGTTAATCTCCTCAAAATCATGGTCTTCGGTAGCCATCCAATAGACGGGTACAAAGCGACAATCGGGATAAGCGGCTTGGAGTTGACGGGCGAGGTTGATGGCCGTCACGATTTTGTAAATCACGTAGAGCGGCCCCGTAAAAATATTCAACTGATGCCCCGTTGTGACCGTAAACGTGTTGGGTTGCAACAATACATTTAAGTCAGGTTTTTGGTCAATGTGCGCGTACTGGCGCGTGAGCGCACGCACAAGCACCTCCCGATGCGTTGCCAAAAACTCCTTTTTCTGCGCTATTTGCTGGGCAAAGTTGGCTACCGTTGGAAAATTTTCATAAAATGGTTGAAGGTTGGGTTGCTGGGCAATGTAATCCAAAAAAAGGGCTGGGAATGCTCCCGTTGCCGAAAGTGGCAAAGTTTGGTGAACCATGTTTAGGAGTTTTTCGTATAGAGGTTATAACGAATTCATGTTGCCCAAAGTTTCAAAAAATATCATCGTCATCATTCCTGCTCACAACGAGGAGGAGGCTATCGGCAAAGTCATTGAAGAAATCCCCCAAGACTGGGTGCGCGAAATCGTGGTGGTCAACAACCGTTCAACCGACCAAACCGCTGCTGTAGCCCAAGCCGCAGGCGCGACAGTGGTCTATGAACCTCTTCCTGCTTATGGTCAAGCCTGCCTGTGTGGTATCAATTACGTAAAAACCCATACTAAACCACCCGACATTGTCGTTTTTTTGGACGGAGACCATTCCGATTATCCCCAACAACTGCCCGACCTCGTAAGGCCGATTTTAGACCAAGATTATGATATGGTGATTGGTTCGAGGGCGTTGGGAGAGCGTGAACGCGGTTCGATGACACCGCCGCAGGTATTTGGCAACTGGCTCGCTACGAGGCTATTGAAGTGGATTTATGGTGTTCAATACACCGACTTGGGACCGTTTCGAGCCATCAAATGGGACAAACTATTGGCTCTTGATATGCAAGATACCACTTACGGTTGGACGGTAGAAATGCAGCTCAAAGCCGCCAAATTGGGCTATCGTACCACCGAAGTAGCCGTACATTATCGCAAAAGAATTGGTTTTTCTAAAATCTCGGGTACGGTCAAAGGCGTCATATTGGCTGGTTATAAGATTATTACGACGATTTTTAAATATCGGTGATAGAATTGACAACTTTGCGAAACGTCGCACCGCATAAAGTTGTCAATTCTTGATTGTGACTTTTGCTCTTTTTTGCGTCTATTTCCTAACTCATATAATATCTCAATTCTTCAAGCGATACCATGATCAGTACTGCGTCTATTTTTACCAATTTAGGAGGAATTTTTGTCACGTCGCCGCAGCAACTCTCCAAAAAAATCAAAAACCTCAAAGCTTTTGTGTTTGACTGGGATGGCGTGTTCAACGACGGCACTAAAAACGAACAGGGCAGTAGTAATTTTAGCGAAATAGACTCAATGGGGACCAACTTGCTGCGTTTTGGATGGTGGCGGTGGCAGCAGCAAATGCCCTATACATTGGTGATTTCGGGCGAGCGCAATCAGCTTTCGTTTCACTTGGCCAAACGTGAGCATTATCATGCTTCTTATTTTCGCATCAAGCACAAAATCGAAGCCTTAGAACATTTTATGGCGTTGCACGGTTTAAAAGCCGAAGAGGTGGCGTTTTTCTTTGATGATGCCCTTGATTTGTCCATCGCCGAGCGGTGCGGTGTACGCATTATGATTCGTCACAGAGGCAATCCGCTCTTTCAACAGTACGTAATTAACAACGGTTTGGCTGACTACATCACAGCCCAACAAGGCGGTGACTTTGCCGTGCGGGAGGGCTGCGAGTTACTGCTCGGCATGGCAGGAATTTACGATCAAACTATCCAAGAAAGGCACATTTATTATCCTCAATACAACGACTATTATACTGAACGTCAGGCGATTGAAACGCAGTTTTTCACACTCGCCGATGGGCAGTTTGAACGGCAAACCAATCCATGAGCAAGTTATCCGAAGAACTCAAAGAAGCGATTGTAAGAATCCCTCAAAAAGAAAAAGACAAACTGCTGCTAAAACTTGTCGCCAAAGACGACAACCTGATTCAACGCCTTGAATTTGAGCTGGTTGAACAAGGTGACACCCTTCAACTCCGTCGTGATGACATCAAAAAACGCATCCTCAAAGTAGCCAAAATGACCCACGACACACCTGGGTGGATGATGATGGATATGCGGAGTTTTAGCGGGGATATTTCGCAGCACGTCAAAGTCACCAAAGACAAATACGGCGACGTAGAGTTGAATTTGTATCTCCTCAACACGTTTTTTGACCATCAACTTGAGCTGTTGCGTGTCCACAACAGCCGCTCGGATTCTTGTGCAGAGTACATCGCCAAAAAGACCGTCACTGTTCTGAAAAACTTAGAAAAGATGAACGCGGATTTTTACGTGGATTTCGCAAGTGATGTCCAAAAACTCCTCGACCGCGTTCATCAATACTGCCCTAAAAACTACGCCCGTCAGATGGGTATTGTCAATTCATGGCCTTGACCCAAAGCGGGATGGGCTTAAAAAATCAAATCCGTACTTTTTCTGTGACGACTTTGCCGTCGAAAAGATTGATGATGCGGTGGGCAAAACCCGCGTCGTAGGGCGAGTGGGTTACCATGATGATGGTCGTACCTTCGTCGTTGAGTTGGGAAAGTAGCTTCATTACTTCTTCGCCGTTGGCCGAGTCTAAGTTACCCGTTGGTTCGTCGGCCAAAATCAGCTTAGGCTTGGCCACTACAGCCCGGGCAATGGCCGTGCGCTGCTGCTGTCCGCCCGATAGTTGCTGCGGGAAGTGGTTGCGGCGGTGCATGATGTTCATGCGGGTCAGCACGGTTTCTACCATTTCTTTGCGCTCGTTGGCGGGAACTTTGAGGTAGAGTAGAGGAAGTTCAACGTTCTCATAAACAGTAAGTTCGTCAATGAGATTGAAACTCTGAAACACAAAACCGATGTTGCCTTTGCGAAGCTGCGCCCGCTGCCGCTCGGAGAGTTTGGCGACTTCAGTGCCGTAGAAATCATAGCTTCCTTCGGAGGGATTGTCGAGCAAGCCCAGGATGTTGAGCAACGTGGACTTACCGCAGCCCGAAGGCCCCATGATAGCCACAAACTCGCTGTCTTTCACCTCCATCTCTATTCCGTTCAGGGCTGTTGTTTCGACTTCCTCGGTCGAAAAGATTTTCTGTAAGTTAGTAGTACGTATCATTAGTGTATAAAATTGGAACAAGGAAAAATGGAACAAGGAACAAGTATTTGATTTTCGGCATACCGATGAGTGACAAATGAAAAATATACATCAAGAAAAATCATCAAAGGGCAAGTATTTTGATATTTTGCGGTCATTATTAACCTCAAACAAACCCCACAATGGCTACTATCCAAAAATTTGAAGACCTCACCGTTTGGCAAAATGGGCTTTCACTGGCCATCGAAATTTACAAAACCCTTGCACAAACTAAAGATTATGGGCTTCGAGATCAAATGCAACGCGCATCAGTTTCTATTCCTTCTAATATCGCCGAGGGCTTTGAGCGTGAATACAATAAAGAATTTGTTAGATTCCTAAGAGTGGCAAAAGGCTCTGCGGGTGAACTACGAACTCAAATTTATATCGCTGTTGGTATTGGGATGATTGATAAAGAAACAGGGAACGATTTGATTGAGAAAAGTCGTCATATTTCTTCTATGTTACGTAATCTGATTAAAGTGAGGGAGGAGAAATTTTAAACAAACGGAACCAGGTGGAAAGGAGAAACGGAACACGGAAAGGTATTTTTGAAAAAATATTAACTCCTTTCTCCTTGTTCCTTCCTGTCCTTGTTCCTATCTACTTTAATTCCAAAACTTCTTTTTCTCCAAAATTGGCATAGCTACTGGTGACTACTTTTTCGCCTGCTTGGAGGCCGTCTAAGACTTCATAAAACTCAGGGTTTTTGCGTCCAAGCGTGATGTTGCGCTTTACGGCGCGCTTGCCGCTATTGTCAAGTACATACACCCAATTGCCACCTGTATCTGAGAAAAAGCCGCCTACGGGCAGGAGCGTGGCTTTTTCGGCCTTGCCGAGTTCGAGCCTGATGGGCGTGGACTGCCCGCGCTTGATGCCTTGCGGCGCACCACTGGGGAAACGCATATCTACTTCAAAACGGCCATTGCGAACTTCGGGATAGATGCGGGTGATTTCGAGGGCGTTGTCTTTGCCATTGAACTCAAAGCTGCCCGTCAAGCCCACAAAAATCCGTGAAATGTAGTGTTCGTCTATGGCCACGCGCATCTTGAAGCCGTTGAGGTCGTCTATTTGACCGATGTTTTGACCTTGATTGATGTTTGAGCCAACTTCTACGTCAATCGAACTCAACAGACCCGAAACTGGGGCTTTGACCACCAAGTTATCGAGCGTTTGCCGCCACAAATCCACGTTTTTCTGCGTGCGATTGAGCGTTCCTTCCAACTGTCCAATCTGCATTTTGGCGTTTTCTTCTTGGTACGTCTGCGATTCTGATTCAATCTCACGCTGCTTCACGAGCCGCTCGTAGTCGCGTTTTGATTTGAGATAGTCGGCTTCGGGAATCACCTTGTCTTGGTAAAGTTTTTGGTTGCGCTCGTAGGTATCTTTCATTTGGTCAATCTGATAATCCAGGTCATTGATGTTACGGCGCACCGTAAACCGATTGACTTTCAATTGCTGACGGGTGTTTTGGAGGTCATTGACCAAGCGACTCGCTTCGGTTTCCGATTGCAAAAAGCCCAATTTGAGGTTTTGATTTTCGAGGCGCAGAATCACTTGTCCCTGCTGTACCATGCTCCCCCCTTCGACGAGTTTTTCTTTGACATACCCGCCCACAATCGCGTCCAACCGAATCGTTTTGAGGGGTTGAACCACGCCCGTCACCGCAATAAACTCATCAAACTGCCCCGTGGCAACGCTTGAAATTGTGATTTTGTCGGCCTCAACGTTGAGTTTGGAGCGTTTGTCGCTAAACATCGTCAGGTAGATGATAAAGGCCACAATCGCCGCGCCGCCGCCTATCATAGCGATACGCTGTGTGTTCCAGAATCTTTTCTTTTTGACCCTGTCCATGGAGCCTTGTGCGTGCGGTTGCATGGTGCCGTTGGTTGAGCGTGATTCCAATATTGGTTTTTGAAGTTCCATTTTAGTACTTTTTTAGAAATGTTCCAAGGTTTTGTGCTTGTTTGAAAAACTTCCCGAAAGGTTTGAAGTCTTTCGGGAAGTGAGTGAAACAATTTTGGCTGTTAATAACAACACATTGTCGGCAATTCGCTTTCTTAACCTAAACTATTCTTTTGAAATGTTGAAAATGCGTAATTTCATGATGGGTAAAATAGCTGTATGAGTTGATGATATGTTTATGCCAAAGGTTGTGCCAAAATATTAAAGCACTGTTTTTCAGTGAATTGACGCTTTTTTGTGCAATTTAAAATGTCCATTATCGGACAATCTTTGTACGCACTTGGACAGGCGACAGGAATGGTAGCAGAGGCGACTTTAGGTCGCTATGTGAAGACTGAATTAAATAAACAACCACTCTTATCAGCATGAAAAAGCACTTGATTTTTGGACTCTTGACCTTGTGCGCCTGTCAAAGCAAACAAGAAAACGAAGAGATGATGGTAGTGGATACCACTGCCAAATATGGTGTCAGTTTCGTGATGATTTTGGACTACTGAGTGATTGCTTTTTGGGCGTGTTCTACTTTTTGCTTTTGTTGTTTGTGGGTGCAGGTGCCGTGTGGGGCTTCATCCGTTGGAGAAAAAAGCGAAAATCGGCTTAAAATAGCGTCATTTCCGATATTGTTCAACGATTTTGAAGAGTGCTTTTTGACGTTCCAAATCAGGGAAGAAGTCGTAAAGCTGGGTGTGGCTTTCAAAATCAAGTGTGAGGGCGATTTCGAGGTAAAGCAAGGCCTCGCGGTACTCGCCTTTGTGGAGCAGATAAGCCGTGGCGCGGTAGTATAAATTGCCACTATCGGGTATTTCGTCAAGTCCTTCGAGGGCGATTTCGACGGCTTTTTTGTAGTCACCTTGGTCAAAGGCTACCAGCGACCATTTGAGCCAAATATCCTCAAAATCAGGCTCCAACTGCGACGCTTTCTCAAACGCCTCGTGACTGCCCAAGAGGTGTCCCATTTTGTATTCTATGTCGCCCATCATTAGCCAGTAGTCGGCTACGTGTTCGTTGAGTTTGATGGCACGACGCAAGCAGCTTATGGCTTCTACCCATTTTTCTTGAACGGCCAGACACGCCGCTATTCCGTACCATGCTTCGTCCCATTCGTTATCGAGTTTGAGTGCGTCGCGGTAGTGCTTGAGGGCTTGCTCAAAGTCTTCCAGTTTCTCATAACTTGCCCCCAAATGACAGTACAAGTCGGCGCTGGGAGGTTCGTGAGCGAGGGTTTGGAGAAAGGCTTCTTTGGCTTCTTGGTAGCGTTCCAAATTCATGTAGGCGTTGGCCATGTTGAAGTAAGCCGAAGCAAAATCTTCTTTGATGACCGTGGCATAATCGTAGGCAAAGAGCGCGTCTTCGTGACGATTGAGCTTGCTATAAACGATGCCGAGGTTGTACCAAGCGTTGAAAGAATAGGGATTTCGGTCTATGAGTTGGTTGTAAAAGTCAATACTGCCTTCGAGTTCGCCGAGTATATCCAAGCAAAATGCCATTTCGTAAAGGGCATTTTCGTTTTCCATATTGACCATCAATGCCTCTTTATAAAACTTGATGGCGTCTTCGTATTTGCCTGCGTTTTGGTAAGATTGTCCTATTTCAAACAAAATCTCATCTTTTTCGTCTTCTTCGGTACGACTGAGAAGCGATTCGTACAGTTCGGCGGCTTGCTCGTGGTCGCCCATCAGGTTGAACACTTCGCCTTGCATGAGCATGATGTCGGTGTCGGAGGGATTGAAGAGTGCCGCTCGCTCGAGCAGGTCTAAGGCTTCGTCGTATTCTTGGCTTTGAGAAAGCAGATGCGCTTTGTCAAGCATCAGTTCCAACGAGTAGGGGAAGTTTTCGAGGCCGAGGTCACAGGCTTGGAGGGCGCGCTCCCAGTTGCCTTCGCCGATGTAATGCTCCACGATATGCTCGTAGGCATCTAAGTCAAAGAATTGTCGCTCTTGGTGTTTGAGCATATTTTCAAAGCGCTGTACAGATTCGCGCCAGTCGGGTCGTCTTTCTTCAAATTCCAGCGGCATATTGAAGCATGGGGTATGTTCTTGTAGCGAAAGATATTTGTTTTTTTGATTGATGTCAAACTTTTGCACAAATATTACGAGAAGAAAATTGCCTAAACTCCTAAAAAACGCCTTGTGGTATCTCAAATAGTCTGATTATCAAAATATTGACTCACAAAAAAATCCTCAAATCACAAAGCATCTATATCAATGCTGAGGATTTGAGGATTCCAACGAATCGTCTTGTTAGCTTCTTTGTGCTTTTAGTTCATCTATTTCACCTTGCATTTTTTCAAATCGAGCATCCATTTTATTGTTCAGCCTGTCAAATTGGTTCATCATTGCCTCAAAAAGGTTTTCTAAACCTTGTTTGGTGGACATATTCTCTTTTATCCACTCAATGTCTTTCGTGTTTTTACGAACAACTTTCGTAAGCTTCAAGTGAGAATCCGCCAAGTCTTGTACTTGGTCATTGAGTTTTACAAACTGTACTGCCAAATCTAATTGGTTTTTCTCCAAATTCCCTTGTCGTTTTTCCAAGTTTTCTTGGTTTTTTTCCAAGTTTTCTTGTCGTTTTTCCAAGTTTTCTTGGTTTTTTTCCAAGTTTTCTTGTCGTTTTTCCAAGTTTTCTTGTCGTTTTTCCAAGTTTTCTTGGTTTTTTTCCAAGTTTTCTTGTCGTTTTTCCAAGTTTTCTTGGTTTTTCTCCAAGTTTTCTTGTCGTTTTTCCAAGTTTTTTTGGCCTTCAACGAGGTTTTTTTGGCCAACTATGACCCCTTCTTGGCCATCTTCAAGGCGGTCAAGACGAATCAAGATTTCGGCGGTAATTTCTTCTAAGCTATCAATTCTTTGACGGTCTGTCATTTTGGTTGCATTGGTAAAATTGATATGGCAAATATAGCGAAACTTGCGGAAGAACAAAACGTCTAAAATTTCATTAATTCTTATGCCCGTGAGGTTCAGCGTCTTTTTGACAACATGACGGCAATTTGTCATGTGCCGACTGCACACACATCAGGTTGTCGGCATCGTAGCCTGTTTCGGTGATAATTTTGCGGAGCTTATCTTCGTCCGTTCTCTTAGGATTGTACTTGACAGTCACCACTTTATCGTCAAGATTGAGTATGGCTTCGGTCACCCCTTTGCTAAGGGTGAGGTTTTTCTCAATGCGCTCTTTGCACATATCGCATTGGGCCGATGTCTTGATTTTTACTTCTTTTTCTTTGCCAGGCTTATTGGCCGCAGTGCCGAATACCACTCCCAGTATTAGCACCAAAACGAGGGTTACTTGTTTCATTGGATTTGTTTGATTTGATTAATAATTTGATGAAAAACACCAAGTAAGATAGCCACTTGGTCGAGATAAAACGCTTTTGAATGAATATAAATGGTTTGATCTTCTAATTTGATAAAACGCCACTCAGAACCAGTAGTAACACAACCAAAAATGGACTTGATGGATCGATTGTTGGCTTGATTAAAAAGCGAAGCGGCATACATCTGAGCGCAACATTGGGCAATACCCCACTCCATGTCTTCATCTTTGGCTTCTGCAAAAGCCACAATCGGTGCAGATAGCTGATAACTCTCAGGATTGGCCGAAAAGAAAAAATCACAAGGCCCATTGAGGTCATTCTCTGGGCTTACATTGAGCTCTTCGCCCGAATACAAAGCCACTTTAGTCTTGTGCATGAGGTGCACTTCTGATAATATCGGGGAGATGATTCGTTCGGATTTCACCTTTTCATTGTTGAGTGCCACTTCTTCTGCTATTGCCAACGAATGTGTGAGCCAACTCGAAGGTTCGATAGGTGTAATTGCGCCAAACAAATCGGCACGACGATCGGCCAAAGCAAATTTGGTCGTGACTTGGTTGAGCTTTCTGTATTGACTGTATCCCATGTTATCGTTGTCGTTTGTAAACAATATAATCTGTAATAGGAGGTGTTATACCTGCTTGGCGCATCAGCGAAGCGATTTGAGCGCGGTGGTGCGTGGTGTGATTGACCACGTGGAAGAGTATGTCCTGAATCGTATTTTCGTAGCTTTCGCCGCGCGAATTAGTGTAGCCACGGGTTTCATTCAAATCACAGTGGGTCAAAATCTGTATCGTATCGGCTTGATTTTGGGCTACTAACGCCTCCAATGTTTCTTTGGTATGTAGCTGCCATACGCCCAACACCTGTTCGCGCAGCAA
>JALOLW010000023.1 GCA_025455795.1 Spirosomataceae bacterium | reverse complement strand
TCATCAAAAGGTTCTCCTTCGGAATACCCAATTTCAAGCATCTTAGACTGAGAGCTATGGCTTTCTTTTTATAGTCCACTAAAATTGTCAGAGTACCATTGCTCATTACCCTCATTGCTACGTTTTATTTCGTAAGCAAGCCCTGATTTCTTGTGTGGTTGGTAGTTTGAAAGTATATTTGGTGCGTCTAAAAAATCAAGCAACCAACAAGATATGAAAAAGACTTTACCCCTTTTCCTTCTTTCCTTTTTCGTGGTAGTGTGTGGCAGTATTGCCCAAAATCCCATCGAAGTTTTTACCAAAGACATGCAAAAACAAGACGGTTTTTTGCCGTTTTATTGGGATGCCAAAAAAAGTAAAATGTACCTCGAAATCAAGCAGTTTGACACTGAGATTTTGTACTATCCTACCTTGGCACAAGGGGTTGGGTCTAATGACATCGGCCTCGACCGGGGGCGTTTGGGCAACGAACACGTGGTAAAGTTTTTGAGAACGGGCAATAAAATTCTAATGACCGAACCCAATTACCGATACCGTGCCGTGAGCAACGACCCCCTTGAACGGCGGGCGGTGGAGGAGTCTTTTGCCCAGTCGGTGCATTGGGGGTTTGAGGTCTTGGCCGAGCATGAAGGGCGGGCATTGGTCGAAATCACGCCTTTTTTGATGCAAGATGCCGTAGGGGCGGTGCAGGCCATCACCCGCACGCGGCAAGGGAGTTTTCGCTTGGATGCGTCGCGGTCGGCTTTATACTTGCCTCGTACCAAAAATTTCCCCAAAAACACCGAGTTTGAAGTCACCATTACGCTCACGGGCGATAACCCCGGTCAGTACCTCAACGCCGTCGTGCCTACGCCTACCGTTGTGACGATGCGGCAGCATCATTCGTTTGTTGAACTTCCGTCCTTGGATTTTCCCAAGCGGGAGTTTGACCCACGCATCGGTTACAATTTTATCGAATACTTTGACTACGCCACGCCCGTCAGTGAGCCTATCGTGAAGCGATACATTGTGCGGCATCGTTTGCAGAAAAAAGACCCCAACGCTGCCGTCAGTGAGGCCGTGCAGCCGATCGTGTATTATTTAGATCCGGGTGCGCCCGAACCTATCCGCTCGGCGTTGATGGAAGGCGCCAAATGGTGGAACCAAGCCTTTGAAGCCGCAGGTTACAAAGATGCCTTCCAAGTCCAACTTCTTCCTGCCGATGCCGACCCAATGGACGTGCGCTATCATCTCGTACAGTGGGTGCACCGCTCTACGCGCGGATGGTCTTACGGAGGCAGTATCATAGACCCACGCACGGGCGAGATTTTGAAAGGAAAAGTAACCCTCGGCTCGCTACGGGTACGACAAGATTATCTGATTGCACAGGGCTTAGTGGGTGATTTTCAGACGGATACTTCCAAAGTAGAAGACATGATGCAGATGTCACTCGACCGCCTCAAACAACTCTCTGCCCACGAAATCGGTCATACGCTGGGCTTGCCACACAACTACGTGTCGAGCATCCACGACCGCGCCTCGGTGATGGACTATCCGCATATGTTGGTCACGCTCAAAAACGGCAAAGTAGATTTATCCAACGCTTACGCCAAGGGCATTGGTGAGTACGATAAGTGGTCTATCAATTGGGGCTATCGGGAGTTTGCCAAAGGGACCAACGAAAAGAAAGCCCTCGAAGACATCGTGACTCAAATGTACGGCAAAGGGCTGTACTTCTTGACTGACCAAGACGCTCGACCCGAAGGGAGCGCGCACCCCCAAACCCACCTTTGGGACAACGGGGCAAGTGCAGTGGCCGAACTCAAACGGGTATCGGATGTGCGAAAAGTGACACTCACCAATTTCGACGAGCGCAAACTCCGCGCGGGTACACCCATGAGTTCGATGGAAGAGGTGTTTGTGCCGATGTATATGTTTCATCGGTTTCAGGTAGAGGGTGCGGCCAAAGTGGTGGCAGGTGTCAATTATCGTTTTTCGGTCAAAGGAGAAAAAGACCTCACCACCGCGCCCGTAAACGGCAAGGAGCAGCGCGAAGCGTTGGCAGCCGTACTCGAAACCCTCCAACCCGATTTTCTGAAAGTCCCTGATGCGGTCTTGAAACTTACCCCGCCACGGGCGTTTGGCTACGATGCCAACCCCCGCGAAACTTTCAAACGCCGCACGGGACTGGTATTTGATCCACTCGGTCCACCCGAAGCCGCCGCAGGGCTGACTTTGCGCCTGCTGCTCAATACCGAGCGACTGAGTCGGTTGGTGAGTCAGTCGGCCATAGATGCGTCGTTGCCGAGTTTGGAAGAAACCCTCGACCAACTCCTCAGCGCGACTTGGAAATCCAAGGCCAATCGCGCGGGTTACGCGGGCGAAATCGCGCGTTTGGTAGAAAAAATGACGTTAGAAAAACTCCTTGACCTTGCCAACAACAAAGAAGCTACCCCCCAAGTGCGGGCAGTAGTCATGTTGAAAATCAAACAGTTGGGTGAGTGGGTCGGCAGCAGAGTCCCTTCTGACACGAAGCAGATAGCGCATTATCTTTTTGCCCAACACCAAATCGAAACCGCCAAATCCAGCCCTGCCGACCTCACCACGACCCCCGCCATGACCCCACCCGACGGGCAGCCGATTGAGTCGGGCTACGAGTGGCTTGAGCCTGCGTGTGGGTGGGAGCGGTAGCGCGTATTTCAGCCAACCAAAAGTAATGAGTGGATATGACTGTCCGTTTAGTGTGCCGTAGGTATGCAACGAGGCGATGGAGCATTTAGGCTCATAAAGCATTTGATTTTAATGCGGTTGCCCTGTACTTTTGGCCGCTGCTGTTTCGTTTAGAAGTAAAATGTTATCCACCGATTTTTTCGTGATGATGGGTTTTCGTGCTTTGTGTTTGTCAGTCTTTGCCGCCTACTTTTTGTGGACTTCTCACACGCATGCCCAAACCTACGATTTTCGATGGGACAGTAGCCCCAAAGTCAAAGTCAGCAATCAAGTCTTACAAAATCCCTGGGCGGGCGGGCTAAACGGCGCGCAGTTTTCCAAAATGAACTTGGACAACGACGCCCTCGAAGACTTGGTGGTATTTGACCGTGCGAGTCACCAAGTGATGACATTTTTGGCCGTGCAACAAGACAACCAAATCAGGTGGCAACACGCCCCTCGCTACGAAGCACGATTTCCTGCCGACTTGCTGCATTGGATGCTGCTTGTGGATTACGACCGCGACGGGCGAAAAGACCTTTTTACGTCGGCGATTGGGGGGATTCGGGTTTTTCGTAATATTCTTGGTAGTGAGGGTTTTACGTGGCAAAAAGTAGCCGACCCGCTCCAAACGCAGGGTTTTTCGGGACGATTTAATCTCTACGTGCAGTCCACCGATTTGCCTGCTATCACCGACGTGGACGACGACGGCGACGTGGATATTTTGGCCTTCGATTTTTCGGGCAATACCATCGAATTACATCAAAATTTTAGCGTAGAGCAGAAAAGCACCGACCCCTTTGTGTTTCGCAAAGTGATTACGAATTGGGGGCGTTTTTTCAAAGAACATTGCAACGATTTTGCCTTTGACCAAGACCCGATTACGCTCTCCACGGAGAAATTTTCCAACGCCCGCATCCAACACGCGGGCAATGCTATATGGGTAGGCGACCTTAACGGCGACGGACGCAAAGACTTGCTCCACGGCCACGTAACGTGTACTAACCTCGCCAAACTCAACAACACGGGAGGCAACGGCCTCAATGCGCGAATGACCAGTTTTGATAAACTATTTCCGCTCCAAAACCCTGTTGATTTTCAAGTGTTTCCGTCGGCTTACATCGAAGACTTGGACGGCGACGGTCGGCGCGACATGGTGGTGTCGCCGAGCAGTTTGGACTACGCCAAAAACCCGCTCATCAACCTCCGCCAATCCAACTGGTTTTACCGCAACGAAGGCACGGACGCCCAGCCCAATTTTGTGCTAAAAAACACGGACTTTCTGCAAAATACCATGCTTGACCTCGGCCAAAATGCCGTCCCTGCGCTGGCTGATGCCGACGGCGACGGTGACTTGGATTTGTGGGTGGGTCATGCGGGTACACGCACCGAAAGGGGCTACCGAAGCAGTATTTGGTTTTTTCAAAATACAGGCTCGCCCACCCAAGCGCAGTTTGAACTCGTCACGACTGATTTTCTCAGCCTTTCCGAAAAAATATTTACCAAAGAAAATCTTTTACTGACCGATACCAAACCATTTTTTGCCGACCTCAACGGCGACGGTAGCCTTGACATGGGTTTTTGGGCCAATACTTTCAAAGGCATGACGGTCAGGTATTTGCCCAATGCGGCAGCGCGTGGTCGAGCGATGATGCTGGACGCCGAAAAACAGATAACACTGCCCAATCCGCCTAATTTTGTCAATGGCGAAAATTTGCTTTTTTATGATTTTGACCGCGATGGAAAACTGGATTTGTTGGTAGCCAAAAACACGGGCAATGTGGAACAGTACCGCAATGTAGGCACACCCGCCAACCCACAGCACGAGCGACTTACCGAAAAATTTGGTGGTATAGATGTAGATTTTGAAAAACGCGCCCAAGGCATGGCCGTAGCCGACCTCAACGGCGACCGTAAACCCGAACTCGTCATGGGCGATTTGATGGGAACGCTCCGCGTGTATCGTGATTTTGCCCAGCCCAACGCAACGTTGAAGCCCGACAGTAGTCTGATTTTCAATGAGTTTTTAAATAAGACGCAGTTCCAAAAAGTAGGAATGGAGGTTTTTCCCGCGTTGGGAGATTTGGACGGTGATGGACTGCCCGAACTGTTGGCAGGGGTTAATGGTGGCGGTTTACGATTGCTCAAAAATACGTCGTTGCGCCTCGTCCCCACACCCGAACAAACCGAACTCATCGTTTATCCCAACCCCACGGCAGGTTTTCTCTACATCCAAAACCCTACCGAAGGACGCATCGAACTCATCAACGTGGCAGGGCAGCTTTTGGGACAGCAAACTGTCGTCAAACCGACCGAAGAAGCCTCTTTTGACCTTTCGCGCTTACCTGCGGGGGTCTATTTTGTGCGGCTCATCGGGGCGGATTCCCAGACGACGCGCAAGGTAATAGTAGCCCGATAACACCACAAGAGCGTAAAGCCAATATCCTCCACTTTCTTGCCAAGTCCAGCATTCCACGCACCAATGATGCGTAAGCGCGGGATGACGCCCTAAATCGGGTTCTAATGCCCACAGTCGCATCAGTGGCAACGACACCAAAAGTGCGTACCAACTCACCCAACGGGCTTGTTGCTCAAAACCCAACAGCAGGAAAGTCAGCACAAAAGGCAGTCCGTTGAACAAAATCCGCACGGTATCTCCTCCCCCCAAAACACTCAATAAAAGCCAGGCAAAGGAGTGGAAAAAGACCACTTCTGCCGCGAGCGGGAGGTGACTGAGATTCCTCCTGCGTCGGGATGACAAAAACGAGCGCGACGATTCGCTTTGCGATGACGAACCTAACAACCAATAACGGATAACGACGGGGCCGCCCGCGCGGAACGGATAACCAATAACTGCCAACCAAAGTCCGCCAAACGTCATCAACCAACTCATGGGCAATCGTAGGAGTAAATCGGGCTGAGTAGCGTAGCGTTTGAGACCGCGCAAAACCGTGATGATGGGATTGTTGCGCCAATCTTGGGTAGCGGCAGGAAAAAGTTGATTGACAACGAAGTATATCGCTGTCAACCAGACGAATAGCGTCAAATAGAACCAACGTCGTTGAGGTTCAGCCCACCACGCCCACAAGGCTGTCACACCCACGACGACCAAAAAAGATTCTTTTTGTAACGCACCCAACGAGGCCGTAAGCCACAATACCCAAAACGGCCATTTGCGCGTGACGGCCACGAGCCAAACTGCTTGAAAAAAATACCCCGTCACGTCCACCGTTACGGGGTCGGGGAGGTACATACGCACGAGCCCTTTCCAGTGAAACAATACCCAAAACAGCCCAATCGCTATCAACTCTGCCCGAAAGCGGAGTTGTTGCCAATACCAGACCAACAGGGCTACCGTCAGGATGACAAAAATGCCATTGAGCCAGATAAAATTGGCTTCGATGCTGCCAAAGGGCATTTGAGCGGCCATCCACGGCCCGAGTATTCTTGTATGAAACGGAAATCGAACTTGCCATTCACTCGCCTGACCCGCAAAATAGGCGTAAGCTCGGGCGTATTGGTGCGCGTCGTAGCGGGCGTCGAGCAGCGCGTAGGTGTAGGTAGGCTGTACTTGCGCGTACATCACGTACACAAGCGCGGCCACCACCGCCCAACCAACGACAACGATATGCGGATGTGGTGTTTGCAAAGTTTCCTACACCAACGGCTCTTGCTGACTGAGGCAGTGAAAACTTCCCAAACCCCAGATGATTTCGGTCGAATCTATGCCTACGACGGGGCGGTCGGGGAAACATTGCGCGATGATGTCCAACGCTTTTTGGTCGTTGTCGCAGCGGAACGTCGGGACGATGACGGCGGCATTGGCAATGTAAAAATTGGCATACGATGCAGGTAGTCGGATGCCTTCGCTTTGTACGGGCGTAGGCATGGGCAGTTCGACGATGTTGAGCGGCTTACCGTTGAGCAAGCGCAACTGCTTCAATTCGTGCAGGTTTTCTTGCAAAATCGCGTAGTTGTCGTCCGTTTTATCTTCTTCAACAATCGCCACCACAGTATCTTCATTGACAAACCGCACCGTGTCGTCTATGTGGCCGTCGGTATCATCACCCACGATGCCGTCGCCCACCCAAAGGATTTGCTCCACGCCATAATAATCACATAGGTATTGTTCGATTTGGGCTTGGTTGAGGTGCGGGTTACGGTTGGGGTTGAGCAGACAGGCACGGCTTGTGAGCAGCGTACCGTTGCCGTTGAACTCCACCGAGCCACCTTCCATGATGATACCTGGCGTGACGTACTCAATGCCCAGATAGTTGGCTATGGCGATTGGAATGAGGTCGTCGTGGTTGTAAGGAGGGTATTTTCCGCCCCACGCATTGTAGCCCCAATTGACCACCAAGCGTTGTTGGGTAGAAGGATTGATGAGGATTCCCGGGCCGTGGTCACGGCACCAAGAGTCGTTGGTAGGGTGGAGGAGGAGTTCGATTTGATTCATGTCAATGCCCGCACCGAGCAGGTGCTGTCGGATGCTTTGCTGCACGGTTTCGTTGTGGGCATTGATGCAGACTTTCTCACCTTTGCTGATGGCGCGGATGAATTCGAGATAAGCGGGCATCATTTTGGGTTGCCGCTCATAGCTCCAAGAGGCTTCGGTATGCGGAAAACTCAGCCATGTAGCGCGGTGTGGGTGCCATTCGGCAGGAAAAAAAAAGCCTTGTTGGCGGGGAGTAAGTGTATTTGTCATTGAAAAAGGAATCAAACAAGAAAGCGCAAAATTAGTCAAAAATACGATAAACATCGTCTCAACAAAAGAGGCGACCCTTCTGCAAGGCCGCCTCTTTGTGCGTTGAAAACAATAGAATAACTGATAGTGACAAACCCGCCTGATAACGATTAACCGATAACAAATAGCAGGTATTCAGTCATTAAAACTTCACTGGTACAGAAAAACTCGCATTGTCCCACATAAAGTGAATCGCGTTGTCTTGTACTGTGAACGTAAGTTTTTCGGCAACTTCTTTGCTTGCTACGTTGGGAACAGTCACGCGCAAAACGTCCTTGTCGGCTTTGTAGCTGTACGCGCCCCACTGCTTAGATTCGCTGTTGAGAATGACCACCCACTCTTTCTCACCGGGAATTGTGAACAGACCGTAGCTCCCTGCTTTAACAGCTTTACCGCCAAATGTTCCGTCTTTCTTGAACGTAATCACGGTGGCGTCGTTGGCACCTGTGCGCCATACTTTAGCGTATTTTTCGAGGGCTTGGCTGCCTTCTGCGCCAAAAATCACCCGACCTTTTTTGGAAGGTTGTCCGTAAGCAATGCTTACATTGGCCCCGTCGGCGGTGATTCGTGGACTGGCAGGAGGATTTTGGCTACACGCAATGGAAAAAATGGCCAGAGAGAATAAAAGCGAAAAAATGGACTTTTTCATGGTAAATAAATGATTGGTTGATTGAATACTAAACTCAAACGTGCAGAGGCTACGAAATAGTGCGGTCAGCGTCAATTTTATTTCGACAACGAATCATAATGCCTGAATACTGCGACCAAGTCAGCCTCTTTTTTGGGGTTGAGATTGTTGGTTTTGATAAATAGCTCGACTGCTTTTTGTTTTTCGCCAAAGTGCTTCGATAGCTTCTTACGGGTCACCACCTCCTTTAATTTTTCTCCTTCTTTGACGTAATACTTGGCCGTTTTGACAAACTCCCCTTCGTAGCCTTGTGCGTTGGATTGAGCATCGTAGCTTGTTTTTTGGTAAGACTGAAACAGTTCTAAGCGGCACGAGTATTCTTTCAAAAGGGTCGTTTTTCCCAAATAAACGTTTTCAAAAAAACGATTCTGCTCTTGCCTGAAGATGTGTCCTTCTATGACAAACGTCTTGGGGCGCATCGTGACGACTTCTCGCGCCAGACTGCTGATGAGATAAAGTTCGTTTTTTTGGAGGTTGAAAGCCATTTGAAAACTCGTCGGGAAGCCGTCTTCGCTGATAACTTGGCCTTTGTACCAGCCATTTTTGAAAAACGGCGTGCCTTTGAATGTCTTCGTAAACTCGTTGTAGGTCTTATTGAGCGGGTCTTGCGACTTGTAATAATTGACAAAAACGGTGTCTCCCCACTGATTGACTTCTATTTTGGCGTCGTAGTTGGGAACTTTTACCTCGCGCAAAAAGTATTCTCTACTGCTGGGGTCTTGTGCCAACGCCCAAAGCCCTCCCAGCCACCAAAAACAAGAAGCCAAAACAGCTTTCATTGTAAAAAAAACTTGATTTATGTGGAAAGAAACACAATTTTTCCGAGATTTGTTGCGTTTTTCACAAAACTAAAAAATCAGAAATGGCACATTCATTTTCATACTTGCACTTCGCACACTACACGCCATTTTTTTGTAGGTCCGTCAGGACGATCTAATTTTGTTTGCCTACGTGGCAGACGCGCCACATTTTCACTCAATTCACCTTATTTTTTCACCACCCAAGCGGATTTAATTGTCTCCGCAGACGGTTGAATAACTGCTAAACGACAATGTCAAACATCGAAATTGTATCTGACCAATACATCGTACAAACAGCCGACGAAACACATTTCCACCTTGCTGACGCCATCTGTAAAGAGATGGAAGAAAGTGCCAAACAACGCGGCACGGGCATCGCCAAACGCTCTCCCGTCTATGTACGCGAAAAAATGGCCGAAGGCAAGGCTATCGTTGCCACTACGCTTTTGGGCGAGTGGGTGGGTTTTTGCTACATCGAAACCTGGGAACACGGCAAATTTGTAGCCAACTCTGGACTTATTGTTCGCCCTGACCACCGTAAAAGTGGCATCGCCAAAGCCATCAAAGCCAAGGCTTTCGAGCTGTCTCGCAGCCGCTATCCCGATGCCAAAATTATCGGTATCACGACCAGTTTGGCGGTGATGAAAATCAATTCTGATTTGGGCTACGAACCTGTGACATTCAGTGAGTTGCCTGCCGACGATGCCTTTTGGAAAGGTTGTTCAAGCTGCGTCAATTATGACGTACTCACCCGTACCAACCGCAAAAACTGCCTCTGCACTGGCATGATGTTTGACCCCGAAGAAGAAAAGAAAAGTGCCAAGCGTAAGCCGTGGGATTTCTTAAAGGAGTCGAAGATTTATGAACGCCTGATGCGTCTCAAACAACGCTTGCTACTCCGCAAAGAAATCCGCGAAGCCAAAGCACGTCAGCGGGATATGGAGTTGGCATAACCAATCACCAAATTACGCATTTCCGCGCTTACGCACTCCCCATTTCATCATTTACGGATTCCCCACTTACGCATTTCATCATTTATGCACTCCCCATTTAGCTAATCTGCGATGCTAAAATGGCGATGCCTTCGTCAAAACTGTGAGGTGCGTAGCCGAGGGTTTGTTGGGCTTTGTCGAGTACAAAGCCCGTGCGCGGTGGGCGTTTGGCAGGTTGGGTAAACGAGTTCCCGTCGGCCTGTGCGATGAGCGATTTGTCCAAGCCGAAGTAATCGGCGGTTTTGATGGCCATTTCGTAGGGCGTGAGAAAATCTTTGCCCGAAATATTAAAAATACCTGCGGCTTCTTGGTTAGCTATCAAAAAACAACCCATCGCCAAATCTTCGGCGAGGGTAGGCGTACGCCATTGGTCGGTGACGACCTTGATGTTTTTGTCTTCTTCCAGTGATTTTTTTACCCATAAAATAATATTGGAACGCGACATGTCGTAGGCAATACCGTACACCAAAACTGTACGCGCAATGGCCCAACGGATGTCGGAGTGACGCACGAGTTTTTCGGCAGCGTATTTGCTCCACCCATAAAAACTCAATGGGTTGGCCTCGGCTTCTTCGGTGTATGGCCCCGCTGTACCGTCAAAAATAAAGTCAGTAGAGACATGACAAAGAAAAATGTCGTGTTGGCGACAAGCATTGACGATGTACTCCGTGGCGGTCACGTTTTGCGCCCAACAGTTGTCTTTTTCAAACTCACACTGATCTACGTTGGTCATGGCCGCCCCGTGAATGACAGCATCGGGACGGGTTGCAGCGAGCACTTCTTCCACTTGGGCGCGGTCGGTGATGTCCATGCTGTGGTATTCGTAACCCTCGGTAAAAGGCAGACGATTTTGGCCACGTGCCGTGGCGATAGGCTGAACATTAGGCTGTTTGACCAACAATTCGATGAGTTTTTGTCCCAAAAGGCCGTTGGCACCTGTCACTAATATTTTCTTCATGGATGTATTTTCAAAAGTAAGCGCAAAAGTAAGCGATAATACCAAATCACCCACATTTGAAGAAAGAGATTTTGGCAATGTCTTCTTTGTAGCCCGAATGAAATCTGCTTTCAAAGGAACAGTAACAGGTGTTTATTTTGTTAGGGTTCTGAAACATCCACTAATCTGTTATTGACTATGCAACCTGTTATGATTTATACCGAGGCAAGTCCCAATCCCAACTCCATGAAATTTGTTTTGAATTTTGAGTTGGTTCCCGATGGACTTTCTTTTGATTATCCCGATTTAGCCTCTACCCAGGTAGAGGGCAAATCGTCGCCTTTGGCCACGGATTTGTTCCAGTTTCCGTTTGTGCGGCGGGTTTTCTTGGCTTCCAATTTTATCACCGTTACCAAAGATGAGGCTACCGACTGGGGCGAGGTGATTTTTGATACCAAGCAGTTTATCAAAATTTACTTTGAAGAAAACCACCCCGTTTTTGAACAGAAAACCATTCACAAACACACGACGATTTTAGACACAGACTCAGACACCATCCGTAAAATCAAGAGCGTACTTGATGATTACGTGCGTCCTGCGGTGGAGTCAGACGGTGGGGCCATCGCGTTTCATTCGTTTGACGAAGCGGCGGGTTCGGTCAAGGTGCTTTTGCAAGGCTCTTGTAGCGGCTGTCCGTCTTCTACGCTTACCCTCAAAGCGGGTATCCAAAACCTATTGGCTCAAATGGTGCCAGAGGTCAAAGAGGTGGTAGCAGAGGGTGTATAGTTAAATGATGAGCAACCTTTTGGGAAGGAGTGCGGTATTTTGTGACCACGCAAAATGTCGCACTCCTTTCTGCTTTTTTACAAATTATGCCTAATTTTGCTTGTTATTTACCCCTAATCCTTCTATGATGAACAAATTCAGAAATTTCGTTTTTGTTAGTATTGCTTTCTTATACGTCTCGCTTTGCTTTGGCCAAAATGAATTTCGGGTAGGCATCGAAGTTCGCAACAAATACACCCAACGCCCCGTCATGACCATTATCTCCGTCTTGCCCGTGGGTGGAGAGACCGAGTTGGTGGGTTCTACCGTCGGAGATGCCTACGTTGTGCGAGTCAAGCCTTCTGTTACGTACCAAGTGTTGGTGGCCTCGCAAGATTACAAAACTTACCGCCAAGTGCATAGTTTTGACCCCAATACGGTGGCTGCCAACGGTATCGCCCCTTTTGTGGTACAGTTGGACCCCCTCAACCCTCCCAAAAATTTTACGCCCACCACCGCCAACGGCCAAGAACATTCTATTTTGCTGTTTGACAAAGCCCAAAGAATAGCCGTTTCGGATGCCAACATTACGCTCAGAAATGCCGATACCAAAGAGATGTTACCCCTGCGTAAAAATACCAGTGCGGGTGGGGCTTGGATGGCAGATTTGAAAGGTGCCAATCGCTACATGGTCGAAATCAAGGCCCCAGGCTATGAACCTTACAGCGGCACCGTGACCGTCAAAGAAGGCCAACCGACCGAAATTGGGCTGGTTCGTGCGCTCGTGGTCAAACGCTCCGTGAAATACAAAGCCGTGGACGCGCTGACGGGAAAAACCGTGGCAGCCCGCTTCAAACTTACCGACGAAATCAAAGAGTCTTACACGGGTACAACGCAGGGAGAAGGGGTATTTGAACCAACAGTGATTGTGCAAAAACAACCTTATACACTCACCGTCAGTGCCGAAGGCTACCATACTTCTTTGTCGAAAATCACCATTGCCGAGCCAACCCAAGACCTCTCTACCCAAACCATAAAACTATACAAAACGGATGTTAAGCTGACGATTAAAGTCATAGATGCGCAAACCAACAAGCCTCTCGAAGCCAACATCAAAGTCATTAACCAAACCGACAAAAAAACACTTTTGGCTACCAAAGCCGCTTCGGGGGCGTTTGAGGCTAATCCACAACTACAATATTCGATAGAAGTACAAGCCAAAGATTTTTCGCCTTATCAACAATCTTTGGAGAAAGCCCTTGCCAATGCCAACGCCAACAACGAACTTATCGTCAGTCTCAAAAAATTGCAAGGAGACTCGTACTTGACGTTGTCGGCCATAGATGCGGCAACCAAGCAACCCGTCGCGGCCACGTTTAGGGTGTCTTATTCTACCATCGAAAATCCCACCGAACTCAAAAGCAGTCTTTCGGCGGCGGCCAAATACAAAATCAGCGAACCCGATGTTTATAAAATAGAGACGATTGCGGCGGGATATCTGCCGCTCAAAGGAGAAATAGACGCCGAGGAAATGTCGGTAGGACAGGCGTTTGGGTACGAAGCCAAACTCACCAAAGAACCCGCAAAAACCTCAACAGTAGTACCTACCGAAAAGCCGATTACTCAAGCCTCAAAAACGACATCGCCCATTGCCACTTCTGAGCCCCCCAAAGCGGCACCCATCGAAAAGCGGATGTTTACCTTTAAAATTATAGACGCGCAAAATCGGCGCAACGTACCCAAAGTACGGGTAAAAATCACTAACTTGGCCGATAACAGTGCCGTTACGCCTAAGATTTGGCCTTCAAACGTGCAGTCGGAGTTGATATTGGGTCAGATGTACGGCATTGAGGTTAGTGCCGACAACTACGAGGCGTTTAGTATGAAATTGGACGCGGGGGCGTGGGCCAAGCGCGGGGAGTTTCTTACCAATATTTCGATGATACCCCTCAAAAAGTCAGCGGCTAAGGGCAAAGCCCCAGTAGTGAATGAAAAAGTGTTTGATAACCTCAAAGCGGGTCAATCACTCACGATTGAAGACAATGTGTATTTTGACCAAAGCAGTTATATTTTGCGCCCCGAAGCGCACTCCCAATTGAATAGATTAGTGTTGGCCATGAAGCGAAACCCCAAGCTCAAAATCGAAATCACTGGACATACCGATAACGTGGGAGACCCGCGACTCAATTTGATTTTGTCAGAAAATAGAGCCAAAGTGATTTCTAATTACTTGATTTATAGTGGTATAGAAGAGGTTCGGATTATCCATAAAGGAGCAGGGCAAACCCGCCCACTCGCTCCCAACGACAACGAAGACAATATGCGCCGCAACCGTCGGGTGGAGTTTGTGGTCAAAGATGTGTAGCCTCTAAATCGGTCAAGGATGCAGTAACTTTCGCGGGGTTTTGCTACTTTTGCAGCATTACATCAAAATCCAAATCCAGATGACTATTCACAAAGAAGGCTATACGAGTATTGGCTTGGCAGGTTTGTTAGTGCTGATTACCAATGGCCTCGCTCGTTATTTCTTCTCTGACATGGCTTGGCTTACGACCACTTGGCTTGTCGTATCACTGATTTTTCTGTTGATTATCGTTCAGTTTTTTCGCAAACCTACCCGTATCGCTACTGTCAATCCCAAGCACATCATTGCACCTTGCGACGGCAAAGTGGTGGTGATTGAGGAAGTAGTCGAAACCGAATATTTCAAAGGCCCTCGGCGACAGATTTCGATTTTCATGTCGCCTATCAACGTTCATATCAACTGGAATCCTATCGCGGGGGTGGTCAAATATTTCAAATACCACCCAGGAAAATACCTCGTGGCTTGGCATCCAAAGTCAAGCACTGAGAATGAGCGTACCACTACGGTTTTGCAAGCCTCCAACGGCGTGGAAGTATTGTTTCGACAAATCGCAGGGGCGTTGGCCAAGCGTATTGTGTGGTACGTCAAAGAAGGCCAACAAGTCGCCCAAGGCTCCGAAATGGGCTTCATCAAGTTTGGCTCGCGGGTGGACGTGTTTGTGCCACTTGATGCCGACATCAAAGTAAATCTGAACGATAAAACAACGGGTAATATCACAGTTTTGGCCGAATTGAAATAATCATGATACTCTCTACTACTGAATCCACTTCTCGTTATGACCACCTCGAGCAAATGAGCGTGTTGGAAATTTTGACCAACATCAACAACGAGGACAAAACCGTACCTCATTCGGTCGAAAAAGCCATCCCTCAAATTGAAGCCTTGGTGACCCAAATTGCTGAAAGAATGAAGCAAGGCGGTCGCCTTTTTTACATTGGTGCTGGTACGAGTGGGCGTTTGGGCGTGGTAGATGCCTCCGAGTGTCCACCTACTTTTGGGGTATCGCCCGATTTGGTCGTGGGTCTCATGGCAGGCGGTGACTATGCCATTCGGAATGCCGTCGAAAATGCGGAAGATGACACTGAACAGGCTTGGCAAGATTTGCAAGAATACAGCATTGATGAGCTTGATTCAGTGGTAGGCATTGCAGCCTCTGGCCGAACGCCCTACGTGGTGGGTGGGCTTCAAAAAGCCCGCGAAAAAGGTATTTTGACGGGTTGTATCGTGTGCAACGACGGCTCAGAAGTAGCCGCCGCCGCCGAGTACCCCGTCGAGATTGTGGTGGGGCCAGAGTTTGTGACGGGCAGCACGCGCATGAAGTCTGGTACGGCCCAAAAGCTGGCTTTGAACATGATTTCGACCAGCGTTATGATACAACTGGGGCGTGTCAAAGGCAATAAAATGGTAGATATGCAAATGACCAACTACAAGCTGGTACAGCGTGCTATCCGAATGGTGCGCGAGGAGACAGGCATAGGTGAAGAAGAAGCACAAATACTTTTGGAACAATACGGCAGTGTTCGTCGAGCTGTTGAAGCGGCTCGGAAAGATATATAAAAGTTATTGGTCAATGGTTTATCTGTCATGCTGACGTTCAACTTTTGTCATGCTGACGCAGGAAGCATCTAATCCTCCTTATTTTCTATGGAACGTTTTACGGGTCTTATTGGGATTGTACTCCTCTTGGGCATTGCCTATTTGATGTCCAACAACCGCAAAGCCATCAATTTTCGCACGGTAGGCGTAGGCTTGGCTTTGCAGTTTGGATTGGCGGTTTTTATATTGAAAATTCCCGTCGGGCAAGCGATTTTTGATTGGCTCGGCAGGGCAGTACAAAAAGTGCTTAGTTTTTCCGACAAAGGCGCCGAATTTGTGTTCAGTCCGTTGGTCAAAGCCCCCGTCTTGACCAAAGCCTTTGGCGAAGGCAACGGCTTCATTTTCTTCTTTTCTATCATTCCTACCATCATTTTTGTGGCAGTATTGGTCAATATTTTGTACCATATCGGCCTCATGCAGCGGGTGGTGGCGATGCTCGCCAAAGTGATGAAATGGCTCATGGGTGTGAGTGGGGCAGAGGCACTCTCCAACGTAGCGAGTGCGTTTGTAGGCCAAGTGGAAGCCCAAATTATGATAAAACCCTACCTCAAAGGCATGACCAACTCCGAGTTGATGGCTTCTATGGCGGGAAGTTTTGCGTGCATAGCGGGCGGTGTGATGGCGACATACATCAAGCTCGGTGTGCCTGCACCTTACCTCATTGCGGCGAGTTTGATGGCCGCGCCCGGCGCGTTGGTCATGGCCAAAATCATGTTTCCCGAAACAGAATCTTCTGAAACTGCGGGAACTGTCAAACTTGAAATCAAAAAATCACACGCCAATCTGCTCGATGCCATTGCGGCGGGGGCCAGTGAGGGTTTGAAAGTAGGCTTCAACGTGATCGCCATGCTGATTGGCTTTATCGCGCTCATCGGTTTGTTGGATTTTTGTCTTGGCAAATTTGGTGGCCTTTTTTCTTTTCCCGAACTAAGCCTCAACTATCTTTTGGGCAAAGTATTCTCGGTGTTTGCTTGGGCCATGGGCGTTCCGGGCAAAGACATAGAGGCGGCGGGCGCGCTGATGGGAACCAAGATGGTCATCAATGAGTTTGTGGCTTATCTTGATATGGTAGGTATTAAAAACACGCTTGACCCCAAAACCATCGCAATTACGAGTTTCGCGCTCTGCGGTTTTGCCAATTTTAGTTCTATCGCTATCCAAGTGGGTGGTATCAGTGAATTGGCACCGAGCCGCCGCTCCGATTTGGCCAAGCTGGGTTTCAAAGCCCTCATCTGTGGTACATTGGCTTCTTACATGTCGGCTACATTGGCTGGACTGCTTCTGTGAGCGTAAAATCACGGTGATAAATAACCTGCCAACGCTCC
>JALOLW010000336.1 GCA_025455795.1 Spirosomataceae bacterium | reverse complement strand
TCATGGAGCGATAATACTTTTACCATCAAAATATCGTCGCGTTTGCGGCTGCCATTGAGGGTGTTGGTGTGAGGATTCCAATAGACCCATTCGCGCTCGCCCTTGAGCATAATCTCGGTCAATACCGCTCTATTCGTACCATCATTGTACAAAAATGACCCCCTTAAAACCCCTTGTGGATAGGCACGTTGAAGGGTGGCCAACATCGAATCCAGCGGAAAACGCCGTTCAGAAGGTTGCACTTTGACGAGTTGAGAGGCAGTGGCGGCCTCTATTTCATCGGTGAAAACGAGCATCGTCCCTGTGATGCTCAAAAAAAGCGTAAAAAGCCCCACCAATAAGCCCAGCCAACTGTGCCAAGCAAATACAGTTTTGTCAGAAATTTTGAAGTTCATCATTGTTTCAAGGTTCGGTTGTTGGCACAATATTACAAAAAAAGGTCAGACCTGTACGGCCTGACCTTGACGTATAAGCAATAAGTAGAATAGTATTACTGAACTACCGTCAGGCTAAATGAGGCATTGACATCATCGCTGCCGGGGGTGGCTGTACCGTTTTTGGTAGGTGTGCCGCTGGCAGGAGGTTGGTGGCGTAGCTGCACGCGCAGCGTACCCGTTCCTGCTGCGCCCGTACGTGCGCTACCCGTGAGGCCAATAGCAAGATTGCGGCTGTCTTTGTCGCCTGCGGTGTAGGTCAAAAGCGACGATGGATTGGCCGTATAAACCACCAAATGCTCGTCGGCTTCTTCTTTTACTTCGTTTGTTTTGTTTTCTGCGGGCATGACGCTCTCGTTCAAAAACTCCACGTCAAGTTTATAAGTACGATTGGCGCGTAGCTGCACGGGCTGAATCGTGGGCGCAGCACCGCCGTCACCATCAGTGTCACGCCAACTGAACGTGAGTGTGTTGGTGGTACCTTGTTCCGAAAATTTCAAATTGACCGTCGTGATGAGTTCGTTTTCATCGTCGTCGTGTACATCGTCTTTGTGGCAACCTACTAAACTCATCGTAGCGATTGAGGCCAAAAAAAGTGTGGTTTTGAATGTGTTCATGATAAAAATAGAATTGGGTGAAAAATAGATTTATGCAAGTGGAAAGGGGTCGAAAAATCGGCCATTGTTTTCCATTTTTTTGATTTCCTCTTCGGTACAAATACAGGCGGCCAATTCGGCCTCAATTACCTCACGAACAAGGTCTTGGCCGATGATAACCAACTCGTTTTGGCGGTCGCCGAAGCGTTTGTCCCAGCGCGATTCGATGAGTTTTTGACTTTCGACGTAGGCCGCGTAGCGAATCCGCTGGTTGAAAGGCATACTTGCCCACCATACGCCTGCGCTTTCGGCGCGGAGTGAACCGCCCGCTTGGCTCCAGTTGATGGCTTCGTCGGGACGTGATGCCAACCAAAACAGCCCTTTGCTGCGAACTATCCCCGCGTGCCACTGATTGGAGAGATAATTCCAAAAACGCTCGGGGTGAAAAGGCCGTTTGTCACGAAATACAAACGAACTGATGCCGTACTCTTCGGTTTCGGGCGTGTGCGCTTTGCCCGCGTCGCGGTTGTTGAGTTCCTGAATCCAGCCCGCCGATTGCTCCGCCCGCTCGTAGTCAAACAAACCTGTGTTCAAAATCTCCGAGGGTGCTACTTTGCCAAACGTAGAAGTGACAATTTTGGCAACGGGATTGAGCGATTGAATGATGGCTTTCAACTCACCCAACTGACTGGTAGTGACCAAGTCGGCTTTGTTGATGATGATGATGTCGGCAAACTCAATTTGGTCGGTGAGCAGATTGACGATAGTGCGGTGGTCGCTGGGGTCTTCGTTGAGTTGGCGGTTTTGGAGAGTATCTATCGAGCCAAAATCTTTGGCAAAATTGAAGGCATCTACCACCGTTACCATGCAGTCAATTTGCGCCCATTGAGAAAGGTCAATACCGTTTTGGTCATCCACAAACGTAAAAGTTTGCGCTACGGGAACGGGTTCCGAAATCCCCGTACTTTCAATCAGCAGATAATCGAACCGATTTTCTTTGGCCAGACGCTCCACTTCTATCATCAAATCTTCGCGCAAAGTACAGCAGATGCAGCCGTTGGACATTTCGACGAGTTTTTCTTCGGTTCGAGAAAGCGTATTTTCGCGTTCTACGAGTTGAGCATCAATATTCACCTCGCTCATGTCATTGACAATCACCGCTACTTTTAGGCCCTCTTTGTTGTGCAGCACGTGGTTGAGGAGGGTGGTTTTACCCGCCCCCAAAAAACCAGACAAGACCGTTACGGGCAGTTTTTTATTCATTGTTGTTTATTTTTGCAATAACGTTGCAAAAATAAACAATATTCTTCATCTGCAACATCGTTGCAGATAATTTTTAGAAAATGTATTTGATACGTACCGACAGGTTGCGGCCTTGTTCGAGGGAGAAATAGCGGAAGCGGTTGAGGTAATCGCGGTAGGCCGTATCCAACAGGTTTTGGGCCGAAAGCCCCCATTTGAGTTGTTGTTTTTCGGTCAAAGTGATTTCGCCGCTGAGTTGTACCGACCACAAATGGTAGGCCGCAGGAGGTGGCATGAAGTCACTATTAGGCGGAACACGCCGCTGCTTGTCCACCCACAAATGCCCAACCGAAGCCTGTGTGTTGCCTGATTTCCAAATAGTTCCAAAATTATAGAGTAAAGTATTCTCGACCCGATTGGCAGGAATCAACACCAAGTAATCGTTTTGGGCTTGGTCGTAGGCACGTAGGTAGGAGAGTTTGGTGGTGTGTTGGAGTTTGGGCGTCACGTCCCAAGTTGAGTTCAGGTCAAGCCCCGTAAAAGTGGCGCGGGTTTGGGTATATTTGAAATAAGGAAACGCCCCTCGAATCGTTAGGACAGGTTCGGGTTGGGGTTGGGCATAGATGTAATTGTCAATTAGATTACGGTACATTCCAACTTCCACGTGCCAATGAGTGGTATGATACTCAGCACTTGTCATGAAGTTGTACGCCGTTTCGGGACTTAAATTAGCATCTCCTTCCTCAAAAGTCGCCGCGCCGTGGTGAACACCTCGACTGTAAAGCTCGTTGACATTGGGCGGACGCCAAGCCGTCCCAAAATTGGTTCTGAAAGCCAATGATTCCGAAGCATTGAACACCGCGCCGACCGTACCAGAAACACTGCTAAAATGTAGATTTTGAGGCGTGAGGATTCGACCTACAAACTCCGACACCCACATCCATCGCCAATCGTAACGCAAGCCTGCCTCCCACTCCCATTTGTCTTGGACGAGCCGCTCAATCGCAAAAATACCCGCGTTCAACTGCTCAAAATCAGGAATGAGCGGTCGCCCGCCCGTGGTATTGCGTTGATAAAGCCCACTGAGGCCGATTTGACCCGTAATTTTTTGGCGGGTGGGTTTATGTTCCCAGACCAGCTCGCTGCTGTACGTCGAAATACGAAACCGCAGTGATGGTCGCAAAGCCGCCTGTGGGCCGTGCAAATCCCACTCGCCCCGGTAGTTGAACTGCCGCCCAGCGGTGAGTTGAAGGCGGCTGCCGCGAATCATCCAAAATGCCTTAATTTTCAATAAGTCGTGGCTAATATCTTGGTTAGGCCGTTCGATTTGGCGCGTAAAATCGCTTTTGATAAACGGCTCCCCGTTGCGAATCACGTTGAGCAAATCAGTGGTGCTACCAATGTGTGCGCCCGAAAAAATCCCGATGTTGGTTTGGAAACGGCTGTAAAAAATCTCCGCGCCACGTTGGGCGTTGCGGTAGCCGATAGCCGCCGAAAAGTTTTGCTCGCGCGCGCCAGTATTAGCCAAAAAGTAGTCAGGAGTTTGAATATTGCCCCCGTTTTTGAGCGTACCCTGCACGCGCCAACCCGCACCGCGCCAGTGCGAAAAACCGCCTTGAAGCGTTCCCGACAGCACCCCCATCCGACCGTTGGAAAAAGCCACCGTGTTGAGTTCGCCATTGGTGCCTTTTTGGGTGGGCAGGTCGTCGGGTTCGACCAAAATCACCCCACCGACGGCATCCGAGCCGTAGCGCACCCCCGCCGCACCTTTGACCACCGAAAGGCGTTTGGCCACAAAAGGGTCAATCTCAGGGGCGTGTTCGCTGCCCCACTGCTGCCCTTCTTGGCGGAGGCCATTGTTCATGATTAGTACTCGGTTGCTATGGAGGCCATGAATGACGGGTTTGGCGATGGTGGCCCCCGTTTGGAGCATAGTCACGCCCGTGATGTTTTTGAGGGCGTCGCCGAGGGTTTGGCCACGGGCTTGGTCGAGCGCGTCGCTTTCGAGGGTAGTGGGTTTCTGCGACAGCGACCACACGCGCCGCGCCGTGATTTCGACGTCTTGGAGGTGTACTTCTTCTTCGCTTAGGTTGAGATTTTCTTCGGCACTGTGTTGGAGTGAGATTTTGGTGGTGGTCAGTTTGTAGCCCACGATTCTACATTCCACCACGTAGTCACCCTGGCAGAGATTTTTGAGATGATAGCGGCCTTCGGCGTCAGTGGTAGCAAACTGAGGAGTTCGTCGGACAGCCAAAATAGCCCCCGCAATGGGCTGTCCCGTTTCGCGGTCTTTGACAGTGCCTTTCACAAAACAATCGCAATGCTCGGGCTTTTGGGCTGGTAACCAGCCACTTATTAGCACCAACATTGCGATTATTTGAATTTTTTGGAAATACCTCACTGCGAAAAATTTTCGCAAAGATAGACAAAGTGCAACAGCGTTGCAGCAGTTAGGATGAATTACTTCTTACACTCCCCCTTGGATACGACTCTTATGCCCATTGCAGAAGCTTCGCAGGCGTTGCCGTAGGTTTT